>JAYUHW010000095.1:0-2923 GCA_043766615.1 Fibrobacteria bacterium
ACGTTTGGCTGGCAGTTTCCAAAACTTTCAGCCTCTGATCAGGATTCAAAATCAAGTAAGACGACAGATACGGGTGGTTGGAAAGGGGCGGTCCTGGCAATTTTAAGCACAGTGCCGGGTAAGCTTAAAATTATTTTGCGTGCTTTACCGGGTTTATTGGCCACGGCTGTAGCGGTTTCCTTCGGCGCGCCATTCTGGTTTGACCTGCTTTCCTCCGCGCTTAAACTAGGTGGATCCGGTGCCAGCGCCAGAATGTCAGGCGTGAAACCGGAAGGAAAAAAGGCATAATAAAATTCCAGATTCTGGCGGCAATCCCTTCCTATCTTTAGAACTATGAAACCTTGGACATCCAACCGCGCTGTGCTCTTTGTGCACGGCATCGGTGATACGACACAGTTAAATTATCAAGCCATAGAACTACGCCTCCGGGAAATCCTGGGAAGCGATTCCGGAAAGTTGGCTTATTATGGCTACGCCTATGATAAGTACAATGACATGTTTAAGGACAAGGCGCAGGCCACAGCCACCTTGACTAAGGCCATTAAGGACTATATTCCGGTGGAAGGCATAGACGAAGCCGCCGGAAATGCCATCGCTGAATTTCTTCTGGATGTTCTCTGGCCCATAGCTGTGGAGGATGCCAGGCTATTGATTCAGTCCGACTACATCAAGACCTTGCAGGAGATGGTGAAGGACGGCGTAGTTTCCGGTTTCCCCGCAGCCGATCAAAAAATTTCCATTATATGCCATAGCCTAGGCTGTTTTCAGACTTATGAAATCCTGCATCGCTGCGCTCGTGAACTCCAAGAGGGCCTGACGCCGGCCACCCACGGCGTGCACTTTCAAAATGTCATATTCATGGCCTCGCCCGTACAACTCATTCGAACCATCGCCGGTGGATTGCCTTTTTTGCCGAAGGGCTTATACTGTTTGCAAAATGGTCCGCTGCGCGCCCCCAGTCAAATCAGTACCGACCTGAGTGGAGTGGCTTTTGAAAATTATTCCGTACGGAATTGGATTTCCATCGCGGGTGATTTGGATCCGGTGGGCGGACACTGGTTGGGAAAAAAATTGAAGTCCTTTTATATGGACGTACCGGCCATCAATCAATTTTCCGGACAGCAATCCCATATTGATGATGAAAGTTTATTCAATATCCATACTCTCAAAGATTGGATCGCGCTCATCGCCGATATCGCCCAAAAGAAGTCAGTGGGAAGTCCCGTGAATGATCCACATTCATGGAGTGAATATATCGAAAGGCATGCTGCCGATCTTAAAAAATGGTTGATGGCATGACTTCCTATAGGTTCCCCTCCTTGGTGGGCTTCTTTTTTTGGGCATTGATAGTTGCCGTTCCGCTCAAGGCGGGCGAGACGGATACAGTCCGTTCCTTGGAAGAGAATTACCAACTCCTTTCCTCCGTCATTGATTCCGTGGCGAAAATGAAAAACCTTATCACCTTGGATTCCATCAGTCCCTATTGGTCCGGAAAGGTCGAGAGGCAGTTGGCAATTTTCAAAAATAGCCGTGAAGCGTTACGTGGATATATTGCCAAGTCCGGTACAACCATCGGGGTCGACCAGACCCTTGGCAATGGGAAAGCCAAGTTGAAAACCGTAATGCGGTTTAATAAGGACACTTTTGGAGCGGGGGGCGAGGCTTGGATCGGTTTCGGCACTCCATTCGCGAATGCGCGTGACACACTGATGGAATTCGCCAATCATCCGGAATTACGACCCAGATTCCTGGCGGTGCTTGGCAGTGATTCTGCATTCGGTAATCTGACGCGTCCGATAACGGAAATCCACCTGATGCAGCTGGAAGCCGGTATATCCAGGAATGATGAAAAAATCCGCCGTTACAAAATAAAATATGGACCCACTTCAGCGCGCTTGAATCTTTTGGAAACGGCCCTCAATTATTGGGTTTTGCAAAAAGTTCCGCTGTTTCGTTCCACGGAAAACGGTCCAGGACATTTAGAGTTCATCGCTTCATACAGTACCGCCTATCTCGTACTCTATAAAACTGGAATGGGTGAATTTGCATCTTCTCCGACGTTGACTTCGGTTTTTGAATGCGGGTTTCGATATTATGTCTTTAGCCCAGGTTGGGGCGGGGAAGGGCTTGTGGACCGCATGATCAGGCCAGCCTATCTTACCTTTGGAGGACTACTTGGAAATCGCAATGATGGATTTTTGCGCTTGCCGGGATATAATGGGGCTCGCTGGGGCGTATTCGGAAGCTGGGGTGATTTGAAATTGGCTTGGCAAGGCCTGAACGATTTGGACAACTCCCAGCTACTCGTCAGTCGGCAGTTCCAGTTCATCCCCTACTTTTTCTGAAGGGTCCGCGTATGCCTTTGCCAATCCAGTCCAACTAGCTAAGGTTTATTTCACCAGCCGGAGAAATAAAGGCCTTCCTGGTCGAGAAGCTTTTTCCGGTTCGACCATCCGGCGACCCATGATATCGAAGCGGGGTTGATACAAAAGCCCAGAGGTTCCGTGAGGCTTTAATGCCAGAGATACCGGGATAGCTACCGCGATGGAGATAGACTTGCAATAAGGGGTACCGCCGTTGTCCAGACAGAGATTGAGCTGCAGTTCACCGTCATACCCGTTATTGAGCCGCATACCGCCGTCAAAGCTCAACGTGTCGGCATAGGACATTGGAATAGTCCAGACCCATTTCAGCACAGGGGATGGGCTCGCATTAATAGCCGCGAGATTGGTAATGGTGGGAACTATGCTCATCGTATCCGTGCCGTTCCAGGTCAGGCCGGAAACAAAGGTGAAAATAGGATCAGGGATGGTTTCCTTTATATTGATCTTAATATCCTTCTGCTGGACACCGGCGGGAAAAGTTACGGACAAGTGCAATATCAGGGATGTATCTCCGGTGATACGGGGCAATTTGAGGGTGA
>JAYUHW010000096.1:0-3294 GCA_043766615.1 Fibrobacteria bacterium
GCAATATCCATTTTCCCTAAGGATAATTATTGGCATTGGGATATTTCCGGATTGCAAGTGCATCCCAATTCGGACAATTTTGTGGCATCGGTAGGCAAAACCGGTTCCTTGCATCCAGATTTCGGATCCACTCTTGGAGGCGCTGGCTGGGGCATTCCTTATTTGCTGGTGGATAAAAACCAGGCGAAAATTCCCGTCAATTTTATAGACTATCCCGACGAAAGCGATCCGGGGCCGTATCCCATTCCTCTCAATGCGCCCATCGAAGGAGGGGATCCCCTATCGGGCGATCGACACACCCTAGCCATCGATAAGGATGCCAAAATTCTCTACGAGCTGTATATCGCTCAGCCCAAAACCGATCATTGGAATGCCGGCTGCGGGGCTAAATTTGATCTCAGCTCCAATGCCATGCGTCCCGATACCTGGACTTCGGCCGATGCCGCTGGACTTCCCATTTTACCAGGCCTGGTGCGCTATGATGAAATTGCCAGGGGAGAAATCGATCATGCCATTCGAATGACCGTTGTCGTGAGTCAAAAAAAATACATCTGGCCCGCCCAGCACTATGCCAGCAGTAACACCAGCGCTAACGTACCTCCCATGGGTCTTCGGTTCCGACTCAAGGCCAGCGTCGATATTTCCAAACTTCCTCGCGCTGCCAAAATAGTGGCTACGGCACTAAAAAAATACGGAATGATTGTGGCCGATAATGGCGGCAATTGGTTTATTTCCGGCGCGCCCGATGATCGCATGCCGGATGCCGAGATCGATGCGCTTAAAGCCTTGAAAGGCAGCGACTTTGAGGCCGTACTGAGCGTAGATGCGAACGGAAACCCCATTGCACCAAGCGCCATTTTTTCCCATCGCATTTCTAATCATACGAGCCAAGGAGAAATCAAAGAATGGTTTGATCCTCTTGGACGACAGCTTGGATCCAATGTGGAGGCGATTATTCCATTCCGTCCCATTCTCTCTGGAATCGGGCCAAAAAATTAAGCATGAACACATGGCGTTCTTCAGCCATTGCTCGACCCATGGGCGTATTCATCTTATCCTTTAGCTTTAATAGCTTTTCGTGAAAATGATTGATGCTGGTGGAGCGTCCGCTCCGATAGCTGGATTGATCCAGAAGATCGCGAGGAGCTGTTGCAGGTTCATGCATGGCATTTCCCCGGCTGCCGCCGTAAGCAAATGCACGGGCGATGCCCACCGCTCCGAGCGCGTCCAGGCGATCGGCATCCTGCACGGCCATGAGTTCAGGGGATTTTGCAACGGATTTTTTCCGATCGAGATCGCTACCAAATGAAACTCTTGCGAGTATATCTTCCAGCGTTGCGCGTCTCTCAGCGGATAAACCACAGGTGTCCAAATAATCGGAAAGCACTTTTAAACCTTGTTCGGGAGTTCCGTTGAGCTTGGGATCCGCCACATCGTGCAAGAGGGCCGCCATTTCCACTAAAAATGGGTCTGCACCTACCTCAGGGCCAATGTGCAAGGCCAATTGACGAACGCGATGGATATGCCAAAAATCATGTCCACAGGCGTTGGCTTCAAGGAGCTTAAGGACAAAGGCTTCCGTACGTGCCAGGAGTTCAAGGGTAGCGCTAGTATTTTCGGTCATTCCGGAAAGATAACCATAGCCCTTACTGCGGTATAGGCTTGTTATTATTTAGGTCCAGACCAAATTAAGTGAGGAAGGTTTTTCATGGGATACAATGGCGGTAAAAACAATTATGAAGAACGGGACAGGCTCTTTCAGCAAAGTTTAGATGGCAAACCAGTAAATCGCAATGATGTCAAAAAAGGCTTGAACGAATTGTTCAAAAACAAACCCCAGGGTGTCGATGAACGCTGCACCAAAGGCCATTCTTGGATTCGCGACTTCGACGAAAAAGAAAAATGCGCTTACTGTCGCACGCCGCGCCCACCAGGTGAAGCCACCCGACCCGGTTTTGCGCCCGGCACAAAAGTCTAGAATACATAACCACTGCGCTCACAACGGGGCAAACTGGATCTCAAGCATATTAAGTTTGGCTGGAAGCTTTAGTTCCGCAGGAGATTTCCCGGTTTTGGTACTAAGTTTTATATCATCCAACCTGCCGGGAGCCTATGAAAACATCCTCGACCAAACGACTCGCCCTCATCGGAGCATGCTGCTCTTTACTCACTGCCCCGACTAATGCAGCCCTTAATTATGAAGCCGGCTTCTCGGAAATCGAACCGGTGGGTTTTAAACTCCAAATACCTTCCGTCTCCACCGCGTCCTACACCAGTTCGCGCACCAGGCTTTTTTATGCCTTTCAACCTGCCGATGTTGATCCAGCCAACAAACCTCTAGCCATTTTTTTCAATGGGGGCCCCGGCAGTTCCACCGGTCTTTTGTGGGGATTCAATACTAGCCATATGACCCTGGATTCGTCGCGCACCGGTGGCAAAGCCATTGCCTCCAACCCTAATTCCTGGTCGAGTTTCGCCAACCTGCTTTATGTCGATGCCCGCTGCACGGGATTTTCCTATGGAATGATGACGAATCCCCAGAACGATGTCGCCCGAGCCGCCGAATTCCATATCCGGAATTTCAACTCCTATATCGATGGCGCAGATTTTGTGCGATTGTTACTGCGTTTTCTGAAAAGTCATCCGGAACTCCGAAGCAATCCAGTGGTGGTAGTCGGGGAAAGTTATGGTGGAATCCGCGCGGATGTCATTTTCGATTTGCTCTTGCGTTATCAGGAGTTTGGAAATGGAAATGAAATCTATCAGGATACGGCCTTGGTGCGGGAAATTAAAGAGCATTATGCCTTTGTCTTTCCAACCTTTGTGGGCCAAACCGTGCCGCCCACAACCATTGCCACCCAATTCGGCCATCAAGTTCTAATCCAGCCCTTGATGACCAGCAGGGCCATGGCCGATTCACAAGCAGGAAACATGTGGGAATTGCCGGGCTCGATCATTTACGATTTAGCCAAGGAAACGGGGCGTACGTTTACGCCATGTGCCCAAGCAGGGTGCAATAAAATGAACAACGCCATAACCTTTGTACAGGCTGCGGGACGGGATTTGTATGCCATTCACAAACCGATGAATTGGGTCAACGGAAATGTCGCCCTGCTGCCGTTAAGACTCAACGACATTTCGGTTCTTCAAGCCATCACAGGAATCGATCCCCATACAATGACACAACTCTATGCCACCAGTCGCGCCCAAGCCTACCGGGTAAATGCCCTGACGCCACTGGGACTGATGGAAGCATGGTTGCCGCAAGGCGGACAAGAAGCCCTTCCCATTGGA
>JAYUHW010000097.1:0-1893 GCA_043766615.1 Fibrobacteria bacterium
ATAGACACCTGTTCGATTTGATGCATGATTGATGGGGTTCAGGAAAGAGAACAATTCCGCGGCCTTGTCGCCCTCTCCTAGCGCTGCAAATGCCGCCACCATCCACAATGCAGCATGCGTGTATTGGCCTCCGTTTTCCCTTACTCCCGGGAGGTAACCCTTTATATAACCGGGATCACGATCCGATTTGTCAAATGGAGGAGTAAACAGGAGAATCAGCCCTTCATCCCGACGAACCAAATAACTTTCCGCCGACAACATTCCCTGCCGTGCCTTTACCGGATCTCCAGCTCCAGATAGAACAGCCCACGACTGGGCAATAGAATCAATCCGGCACTCCGAGTCACTGGCCGCGCCCAAAGTCGAGCCATCATCGAAGAAGCCGCGTCGGTACCAATTTCCATCCCAGGCATTTCCATCCAAGGACACACGGATCGCTTCCGCTTTTTCACTCCACGCTTTTTGCCTCGCCAGCTCACCTCGACCGGCAGCTATTTTTGCAAAGCCAAGCAAGTTTGGAATGAGAAACCAGCCTAACCAACTGCTCTCCCCTTTACCCAAGTGCCCGACTCGATTCATACCGTCATTCCAATCACCCGATCCCATTAAAGGCAAACCATGCTCGCCAACTCCCAAACTCCTGTCGAGTGCGAGGGCACAATGCTCATAGACGCTCGCCATGGATCCGTTTTGCCCGGGTAAAAAATAAGCGTCTTCCTTTCCTTCCGGGATCGCCGGTCCTTCGAGAAAGGGCAAAGCCTCATCAAGCACACTTTGATCTCCCGTCACATTCAAATAGTGCAACACAGCATATACAAGCCAAACCCGATCATCCGAAAAATGCGTTCTCACACCCCGTCCGGATGGCGGATGCCACCAATGTTGCACATCTCCTTCCGGAAATTGATGTGCGGAGGCGCGCACAATTTGTTCCCGTGCCAATTGCGGTTCAGTCAAGGCCAAGGCCATGGTATCCTGGAGTTGATCCCTAAAGCCATAGGCGCCGCCTGCCTGATAGAATCCTGCCCTCGCCCAGAGTCGGCAAACGATGGTCTGGTACGGCAACCAGCGATTCACAAGTAAATCCAAGGCCCGGTCTGGCGTACTGATCTTGATTTGACCCAAGTGATGGTCCCAATACGCTTTCACTTTATTTAAGGAATCAGGAATATCAATGGTCCGATACCGGCGCACCAAATCCACAGCCGCCACGTTTTCCGTAGCCATACCCAAGGCAATCACAACTGTCACCTTTTCACCGGGGCGTACACGTAATTTCGATTGCAAAGCACAACACGGATCTTGTCCAGCACCAGACAAGCCAGAAAGTGGTCCTGAGCGCAGCAATGCTTGAGGGGCGGATTTATCGCCATTTCTTCCCAGAAACTCGCTTCTATCGCAGGTCCAAGAGGATTGTTTTCCAAGCATATCGACGAAAGCCACTTGGTTGGAAAACTCGCCTACCCAATCATTGCGAGCAAAAATAGCCCCGGTGTCGGAATCCAATTGTGTTTTCAAATGTTGCGTGGCCAAGCCTCGGCCCATGCCAAGCACCCATTCTGCAAAAAAAGTCACATCCAGATTACGAACCGCATCAGAAGTATTTTCCAAAGTAAGTAGGGATAGTTTTAGGTTGTCCTCCAACGGAACCCATTGAATTAAGTCGGCGCGAATTCCATGGGAAGTGTGTGCATATCTTGTATATCCTTGTCCATGCACAGCTTCATAGAGTCCATCCTTTTCGCGAATCGGTAATGCCGTTGGACTCCAGATTTCTCCGGAATCACAATCGCGAATGTAAATGATTTCACTCGGAGTATCCCCTACTGGATCGTTTGACCACGTTGTAAGCTTGCATTCACGGCTGTTCCCGCTCCAGGTATACCCGGAACC
>JAYUHW010000098.1:0-8772 GCA_043766615.1 Fibrobacteria bacterium
GCAGACTCAATGGCACGCGCATTGCCTTTGAATATGGCCATGGTGTCAATGGAACGCTGGGCATTGCGTATCGGAAGCATTTTTCCGCTTTCATTCAGCACGCCGTTCACGCCCAACACACCGACGACGGCTTTCATGTTTGGAGCCTTGAACTCCGTGCGCAAATCCTTAATCAAAGCGACCAAACATTTCTGGTAATCCGCAAAAGAAGTCCCACCGACAACATCGTTGTAGCCTTGGAACCACACGAACCCGGTAATTTCATACCCGGCTTTCTCATCATAGGCCGGGAAAAGTTGTTTCAGGCTGTCTAGGACACCGTGGGCCATGATGACGTATTTGCGATACTGGAACCCAAGTGTTTTTTGGGGGACACCATGAAAAAATACAGAGTCCGCATGGGTATTGAATACTCTGTTGTCCATGAGCGAATCGCCCGTCAGTCCGGCACTTGGGGGACGCCAGTTGTTGCGCAGGTCCGTGCCGCCAGGTCCATACTTGATCAGCAGCACCTGTTCCTGATACTTTTCGCCCATGTAATATCCAAAACTGTATTCCGGTCCAATTTTGGTACCGCTGCCGCCAAACCCAGTTTGGAGGGTGTCGTAACGGCCCTCATTGCTGCCGGCAAAGCTCATGGGGTACAAGTCGGCTGGATTCCACATTTGGGCCACCCAGACATCGCTTCGGCCCACGAAAGTCTTTTCATCGGGCCTTACAAATACCTTATGCAATCCGGTAAATCCCATTTTCTGGCACCACCCGTTGACGGTGTCTTTACCCAGAAACTTAATGGTATAGTCGTCGGCCTGACCATCCATGTTCGACTGACCGGCCAGAAGAAAAACTTTGAGCTTGCCCGCCGCCGACGCATCCCTTGCCAGTCCCATCGCCAGTCCCATCGCCAGCCCCATCGCCAACAAGGCTCCCACCGCCACACCAACTAATCTGGTCGAATTTGATTTTTTGTTTTTCATCGAATCTCCTTGAATGGATCCATTAATTCGAATCACTCTGGAAAGATTACGAATCTTTTCGTCACTCGTCCGAATGTCGTACCGTAAATAGTACACGGATAGATTCCCGGTTTAAGCTTATGCCTCGGTCCAATACTAAGACTCACTTTGGTTTCCTCACCCACTAGAGTCACCGCTCGGTCCAGCAGCAGTTCGCCGCTCAGGCTGAACAATTTCACCGTAACCGTGCCGGTACCTGCATGATTTAGAACGATTTCCGATGAGGTGCCGCGGATGTTGATTTCAAACCCTGGAGGTGCAGCCGTTACCGGTCCCTGAACCTTTGACGTTACCGAAAAGTTCTTTACCAGGAAAAAATCGAACATAACAGCTGATCCAGTTGCAGCCGCCCTTTTTTGTCCCGTAGCGACTAGCTTAATGACATGTGGCCCCGCAATAAGCGTCGAATCCGAAAAAATAACTTGGCGGAACATAGCGGTGGCGGAATAGGAATCAAAATTGTCGAGTACTAACGCACCGTCCAGGTACACCTGGCAAATTCCCCCGTTAGGCCCTTTGCGTATACCAACTTTTACCATGGATTTGCCGCTAAACGAGTATTGCACAAACTCTCCGGACGAATCCGCGAACTGGACTCCACCATCGTAATCCCCATTGTTTGTCTGCCGCGCCCAGGTGCCGGAGTATGTGAGAGCACTGTCTACATTAAAGTTTTCATACTGATTGTTCGATTCCCATTGGTCCATATAGTAATAGCCGTCCACAGGCCAATTCGCCAGCGAGTCCCTATACCGCAAAGCTTTCTGTCGCATCTGAGTCAATGCGGCAGTATAGAGAGAGTTTTTGACGAGGTTGGTGATTTCACCCGGATCATTTTTCAAATCGTAAAGTTGTTCATTATCAACCGGTTGTTTGTCGAATAGGACATACTTCCATTGTGGAGTGCGCACACCGTACATGGGATCCAAAATACCCGCCGCACGCTGTTCAAAATAAAACTCATCACGCCAGGCAGGGGCAGCACCCGTTAAGAATGGATACAGGCTTTTTCCCTGATACACAGACGGGATATTTATTCCGGCAAGCTCAACTATCGTAGGTGCTATGTCCACACCAAGGGCGATATTGGTGTTCGTAACCCCATGCTGAGCCGTGGTACGAGGGTCGTAAATAAATAGCGGGACCCGCAGGGCTTCTTCCCATCCCAGGAATTTGTCGGCCATCTGACGCTCGCCGAGAAACATTCCATTATCACCGGTCAGTATAAAAACCGTGTTGTCGGCAATGCCCAGTGAATCCAGCGTATGCCGCATCAACCCGATACACGAATCAATGTTGCTGATCATCTTAAAATAACCCTTCATCATGGTCTGATATTTGGCCGGTTCGTTGAACCGCCATTTCCAACGGTTGTGGGCTTCACAATTCTGAAGAAACAGGGGCAGCCCCTTGAATGTCGCGGTATCTCCGATACGAGCGGGAGGGATAACGTCCTTGACGTAAAAACTATCGAAAGCGGGTGGCCAAACATACTGCGAAGACAATCCATCATCCGCGTGTGGGGCATGGTAATTCACCTGCACGCAGAATGGTTTCGTTTTATAATTGGCGCGAATAAAATTGAGGGCCTTGTCCGTTTCCACATCCGTCAAATGTGAAACTTTTCCGTTGTAGGTAAACATATACGGACTCGGAGACTGAAACCTACCGACATCATCGTACAGAGTGAACAAGCTGTCCCGAAAAGCAGGATTGACAAGCTCCGTGCCGTATTTTCCGATCAATGCCGTGGCATACCCGTGTTCTTTAAGAATTTTCGGATAGGCGTACCACGCATACTGCGAAGCAACATTTGGGGTGCCGGCATTGTTTCCATGGGTCCGCTCCCAAAGTCCAGTTAGAACACATGGACGACTGCCGAAGCAGATTGGCGTTGTCGTGTACGCATGGGTAAAGTTGATCCCGGATTGGGCTAGGGTGGTCATGTTCGGTGTCTTAATGATGTTGTTGGCCGTGCTCAGCATATCCCAGCGGTGATCGTCGGTTAGGATGAAAACAATATTCGGCGGGGTAGCGGCCATGGTACTCGCACAGGACAGCAGGAGAAAACAGAATTGAGTTATTTGACGACGCATGGCAATTTCCTGGAACAATAGTTTAGGCAATTCAAATTTGTATTCAATAAATTTATCCTAGCGACCGCGCTTCCATACCCACTAAGAGCTTTTTGAGAAAGATTAAGTTATCGTCATAATATTTCTGCTGACCCAAAATCTGCTCCTCTGTCTGGACAAAAGGGCCCGGAGTAATATCACCCCTACAATTGTCCAACAATACCGCGATTCTGTCTTGAGTCGCCTCCGGATGGAATTGCAAACCCACCACCCTCTCACCCATTGCAAAGGCTTGCTGCATGCAACCAGCCGACGAAGCAAGATGAACGGCACCTTTTGGCAATTCAAAGGTATCCCCATGCCAATGAAAAGTGGTCATTTTCTCTGGAATTATGCTCCATGGCCATGTTGAATCCAAGAACTCCTGAACTCTACCAACTGCATGGATCGGATGCCACCCGATTTCCTTTTCAGCATTTTTAAAAACCCGGGCGCCCAACACCTCAGCCAAAAGCTGCGCCCCCAGGCAAATGCCTAGTACCGGCTTCTCAGCCCTTAGCACGGCCTTCAACGCAGCCTTCTCCACCTTGAGCCATGGGAACCGGTCTTCATCATAAACTCCCATCGGCCCGCCCATCACAATCAGCCAATCAAATTCCGAAGGATGCGGAGGAACCTCACCGGCATAAAAACGGGTATACGAAATCCGGTGGCCACGCTCCAAAGCCCAAGGCTCAATCGCACCCAACCCTTCGAAGGGGACATGCTGGAACACCTGAATTTGTAAAGAACGCATAATGGACTCGGAGAAAAGAGGAAATCAGAACATAATACCGAATACCGTAGCACAATTTAAGTATTTATGCGTCTCTTCCTATTAGGCCCTAGAAACCAACCAAGCGGGACTAAAAATCCTGGCCTAAGGGCGACTAGATTGTATTTTTAACTGGAAGAGTCGCACACAAGGAGTACCCATGAAAAAAAGCATCCTTTGCCTTATCGCCACCTTGGCCCTATCAGGACAAGCCCTCTACGCCGAAAACGTAAACCTGGCGGAAACCCCTGAAACAACCAGCGTTTCGCTTTCGCCCTACAGCTTCGGATTCGGAGGCGGTGTGATTACAGCGCTCAACCCGGAGTTGAAAAAAGAAAGTCCCGCCTTCCTAAAAATGTCCATCATCCAGTCCATCACCTTTGCAGAACGATGGAATATGGGCCTCGACATCGACTGGCTGGTTCCCGGCCAAAACTGGGGCGGAGAAATGTCCATCGATTACCTGATGGGCTCCGGTTCCTTCCAACCCTTTGTCGGCGCAGGCGGCGGCTTCCGCTACTTCGACAAACCCGGAACCGATTTCGGACATGACATCGGAGCCTCCGGCACTGTCCACGTCGGAATGCTACTCGACATCCTCGACGAACTCCAACTACGCATCCGCGTGCCCTTCCACATCGTCGCCAACGACGCCGGCGACCGAGGCATAGGCCTAGATGTAGGAATCCTCTTCTCCAGCCCCCTCCGAAAAACCAAAGTCCGCAAACTCAAATACTAAACCCCACAGTCCATCCTAGTCTCCATCCCATCCCCTCCCAATCCCATCCCAGCGACCCACCTCACAGCCCATCCGTCCCGCCCAGCGGGACGCGCATTCCAAAGCCATCCCCACCTTCGCATACCCGTCCTTCCTCCGCATCTCCGCTCATCTCCGCACATCTCTCCTTACCTCCGCCTATCTCCCCTTCGCCCCCGCCAACCGCTAAATACAACCGGGGTCTTTTGCTCTCCGATACCAACACAGTCGAGACGGGGTCGCTGGGGGTGGGGGGCTGGAAATAATCAGCGCCGCCCACCAAGCGCGGCCCCAAACAAAGCGGGAATGAGCAGCTGCGGGGTACTCGGAGCAAACTCCGCATTGCGAATCCCGCAGCAGACTCGCAGCCAGGGCAGGGATGCCAACAAAACCAAAGCAAAGACAAGCGACTGGGCAGAGCGACATTTCCAGCCCCCCACCCCCAGCGACCCCCTCTTACTTATTTGACGTCAGAACAAACCAGCGGCCCCTGCTGCTTCAGCCAAACCAAAGCCCGCGCCCGCACATCCTTCACCGCGTCCTCGGACTTCGTAAAATAATATTGCCGATTGGATCGTCCCGCAAACGTATCCCCATCCGCCGGATTCGACAGGAACTCCTGCGACTTAGGCAAATGCTTTTCCAATTCTCTTAAGGTCGGCTCTTTGCCCTCCACAGATTTCGTGGCCACTATCAGCATGTCCTTATGGTAGACCATATAATTGACCGTGATCTTTGCCGTAAAGACTTTAACCCAATCATTCTTAGCTGCATCGCCGCCGATCTCCTTCAAGAACCGCGAGTCCGATACCACTTCCGGCTCCAACGCCTCGACCTTAGGCAGGGACACGATGCATTCCTTTATCGCCTCACGGCTGATTTCCGTACTTCCATCCGCCTTGCCTTCTGCGTTGATCAGGGTAATCGTTTTCCTTTCCACCTTATCCTTGGATTCAGCGCTATTCGCATTTAGGGTAAGACACAAGGTTGCCATCAGGGCCAAAGTCGATACTGTACCATTTCGCATTTTATCTCCTTGATTCACCGCCAGAGGCGATATGACCGGGTCTGTTGATTCCCGTAGCGGATCGACGCATCAGAAGCGTTAAACCGCTATGGAACACGACATTCGTTTAAGGTCTGTCCCACGGTTAGAATGTATATTTTTCGCATTAGCAGGGAAAATCCCTTTTTAGTTCAAATTTTACGCCATAGGAGGTCCCATGACCCGATTCCACACAGATTTAATCCGCACGGTGATGGCTGCTTTTTTGATTACCGGCTGTTCCACCAAGGTTACCCGCGTCACGCATGATTCCACCATTGACCTGTCCGGCAAGTGGAATGACACCGACTCCCGGCTCGTAGCCCAGGAGATGGTGAAGGACGCCCTGAGCGGGGGATGGTACAACAAATATGCGGTCGACAAGAAAACGCCCACCGTCGTGGTCGGAGAAATCCGCAACAAAAGCCATGAGCATATCAGCACCGAAACATTTATCAACGATATCCAGCGCTCCCTCATCAACAGCGGCAAAGTCGAGTTCGTAGCCAACAAAGCCGAACGCGGTCAGCTGCGCGATGAGAAAGAGGATCAATCGACCCATTCCTCTGTGGGCAGCCGACAAGATGCAGGTGAAGAAGCGGGAGCCGAGCTGATGATGATTGGCGAACTCAACTCCATCGTCGATCAAGAAGGCGGCAAGGCCGTTGTCTTCTACCAGATCAACCTCGAACTGGTACAGATGGAAACCCACAAAAAACTTTGGATCGGCGATAAGAAAATCAAAAAATTCGTCGAACGCAGTGAGACCAAGTTCTAAACCTAATCTGTAATTCCCTTCCCGTGCCAGCCTCCGGTATAAAATGGATTCTCACGCTCAGTGCCTCCGCCTGGCTTCTGCAAGGCTGCGCGGATCGCAGTCTTTTGCGTTTCCAGAAGATTGCCGCCGAAGCCCGTCAAGAGAATTACGCCAATGCCCTCGCGCAGGTCAAGAAGAATAAATCTCTCTACGGCAACGAGAGCAAACTCCTGTATTTAATGGACCTGGGCGTCCTCTATCATTATTCCGGAAAATATGATTCCAGCATTCAAGCCCTGAGTGAAGCGGTGAGCGTTCATGATGACCTTTTTGCCAAGTCCGTGACCAATGAAGCCGCTTCTTTTCTAGTCAACGACAATGTCCGGCCCTATCGTGGCAAGCCTTATGAAATTGTCTTGCTGCATGAATTCCTGGCCTTCGATTATCTGGCCTTGGGTAAGTTCGATGATGCCATGGTGGAAGCACGGCAGGCACAGCTCTTTCTTGATGAGGTCAAACGCAAAGCGGGTAAAGACGAAAAGGCTTACGTAGACGATGGCATGTTCCGATATTTGTCCGCCATCCTCTATCAGGCTGGGAAACAAAGGGACGATGCAGCCATATCCATGTATCAATCCGTAAAAGCCTACCAGCATGGATCCGTACCCCTGCCGGCGTCCGTCGCCAATCAAGCTGCGGCCACACTAAAATCCGTGGACCGCAAGGATGATATCAAGGACCTCGGTTTGGAAAATGCGTCGGCCGTTGAAGGCAATGCATCCGGATCGGAAATCATCGTCATTGGATACGCGGGTCAAAGCCCAACTTTGGGGCAAACTGTCTTTTGGGGCACGTATGAACGAGATGGCGTACTTGTCATCCATTATCAAAATCCCAAGGGAGAAGTGATTACAGAAGTTTTGCCGGCTCCTGGATTACCAGCCTCACAAATCAACCGTGCCCGCCAAGGAAGAAAGACGCGCTCGGGCACCACCTTCCATGTTAAATTCGCCTTGCCTTCGATTAAAGATGTGCCCATGCAAACGCGATTCTTTACCGTGGCAGGAGAGGCTACGCCCAACCCCGTGCGCACGGAAGCGCTAACTGATCTTTATCCCCTGCTAACCCAGGACCTCGACGCCAATCACGCTTCTATTCTCACCCGCACCGTCATCCGCGTGGTACTGCGCACCTTCGCGGCAGAGGAAACCAAGTCAGCGGTATCGGGTGGCAATCCTATTGCAAATTTGATTTTGAATATCGGAACCGATCTGCTTTCCGATCAACTTGAGCAAGCCGATACCCGCAACTGGTTTTTGTTACCACGCTCAGTCCAGATCGCCCGCATCCCGGTTCAACCGGGAGTGCATTCCATTTCGGTGGAAGCCCATAATGCTGCAGGCGCAACCCTAGGGGCAAAATCTTTTGACGGCCTAAATGTGAAGCCTGGCGAAAAAAAGTTTGTCTTCTATTCCTCTCTGAAATAATACCTGAGCATGGACCTGCTTCCTATTTGGATCAAGTAAAGCCCTTTAGGAACATCCCCAGGCACAGTGTATTCTCCTACACCGCTTTTTTGTAGAAGCACCTTACGGCCATTGACTGAACTCATGGATACTTTACTGCCAGCCTCTGCCTTGGAAAGCAGCAAGCGACGGCCCTGTAACTGGGCCACGGATTGAATTTGACGCCGGTGATTGAAAGCTCCTGTAACACATTCAGGACAAGGAATTCCGGACATGGTTTTGATCCATTTCGAAATGGAATCCATGGCCATTGTATTGACCTCAAAAGTGGAATACGTACTGTTTGGCGGCATCTGATTGGGATTACCGCCATATTCGCCGGGCATTTCATTTCTTTCCGTCTGACGAAATACCACCAGGGACTTCTGAGGGAAACCGGGCACCACAATGCCGGGCTGGATTAGAATCGTATCCAAATGTTCGGGATTGTTTCCATAGTCATTCTTGGAATAATATTTTGGAAGTAAGGTATCCAGACCACGGGAGCTGGCATATCTATGACGAAGTTCCATCTGCGGAGTCATGGTGTGAAAATCAAAATTTATATCGCACATTTGGGCAGCACCCACCCCATTGCCCCTTTTGCCATGGCAGCCCGAGCAGTTGGCGGCAAGGTAGGCGCGTGCCCGCGTATCCAGAGGGGCCGTAGCATCATCGATTGGGTACCAACGCGGAACAGACGAAGCATTCCAGAAGGTTGGCTTTCTACCCGTAAGGACGCCTTTTCCAAATAAATATTCGAGTTGATTGACACCTGCCGAATCAGGAGCAGGACGGTTGAG
>JAYUHW010000099.1:0-12668 GCA_043766615.1 Fibrobacteria bacterium
AATTTTTAGAATCCATAAAATCAACAAATCCCTTGCCTACATTGGCCTACAGAAGATTTCGGTCGCTATTTCACCCACTCGATCGCCCGAAGAGCCATAAATTAAAGTGTCGTAAGTAGCTTTATAAAACCGTGCATCGGTATAGGTAGGTTGAAGCAAATAGTCCGCATCCTGATTGTAGAAAAGCCAACCGTCTTCGCCCGGCAGGGCCTTGGGCGCCATCTCACCTAAAAGTTGAAACCGCAATTGCAGCGTTCGTGGTCGGAGCCATTTGGAAAAGAGACTGCGGTCCTTGGCGTTGTCATCCCAGCGATGCAAGGTAGCCTTATTGGGACTGGATCTAAAAAGTTCAAATACAAAGGGGCTTTCTTTTTCAACGGCGACTTCATAACAGGCTTGGAACAGTGGCATGCCGGCGCAAACTAATAGTAAGGCTGCAACTATTGTCCACTCTAGTTTACGCATCATGAATCAGAATTGGAAATACAAAAATGGGTTGAAACTTTGCGTATACATCATAACTATGGCGAATAAAAACAGGCTGAAAGCTAATGCCGATTTTCCCCAGGTTAGGCGTACGCCAAAATCATAACTCTGTAAAGGTTGGTATATGGCAATCGCGCAAAGGGTCATGTTCAGTAGATTGTGAAAGTGATATACCTCTGCATGCAAAAGACCCGCGAAGGGGCTAGCCGTTTTCCAGCCGAACATACAGCCCAAGTACTGGAAAGCATGGGGGAGACCATCAGCACGGAAAAAGACCCAGGTGATGAGCACAACCAAAAAAGTGAATGCCACGCGAACTGAATGTGGCAACTTGGCATAAATTGGCTTTTTACCACCCCAGCGTTCTAGGCCCAGCATCAACCCATGGATAGCTCCCCAGAAAATAAACTGCCATTGTGCGCCATGCCAAAACCCACCGAGGAGCATAACCAAGGCAAGGTTGATATAAGTGCGACGCTCGCCCTTGCGGTTGCCGCCTAAGGGAACGTATAGGTAGTCGCGCAACCAGGTGGACAGGGAAATATGCCAGCGCCGCCAGAAATCCGTAATGCTGTCTGCATGGTAAGGCGCATTGAAGTTTCGAATGAGTTCAAAACCGAACAACATGCCTAGGCCTAAGGCCATTAGAGAATATCCATTGAAGTCGAAATAGATTTGAAAGGCATAGGCGAGTACGCCCCACCACGCTTCTAGCGGGTGCGGACTTTGGGCGGCAAATACGGCATCGGCTATTTTTCCTACAGGGTTGGCCAACAGAATTTTCATTGAGAAGCCGATGAAAAACAGGATGGCTCCGCGCGCGAAAAGCTGCACGCTATGGGTACGCGAATGCAGTTGATTCGCGAGAACTTTGTAGCGCAGGATGGGCCCGGCTACCAATTGCGGGAAAAGGGAGACGAAGGCGGAAAAATCTGCGAAGGATCGGACAGGTTTTTCTCCGCGGTAGACATCGATCACATAACTCATGCTGTGGAAGGTATAGAAGGAGATGCCGATGGGGAAAGCGATTTGTAAAACGCTGAAGGTGGGTTGTCCGACGGCTTCGAGCAAGTGGTTGAGATTGACCTGGGTGAATACGCCATACTTGAACAGGCCGAGCAAACCAAGGTTTGAAATCATGGAAATAGTAACAGCCAGCTGGCGATGCCGTACAGGCATGCTGGGGCGGCCCAAGTAGAGTCCGCAGCCATAGTCGAAAACATTGGTGAAAAGCATCGGGAAAACAAACCAAGGTTCAAACCACGCGTAAAATGCATAGCCCATCAAGGTCAGCCAAAGATTGCGCATCCAGTAACGGGATTTTCCAAAACCCGGATTTTTTTGGAATGGAATCAGGTAATAAATAGCCAGGGTAAGTGGTAAGAAATAAAAAAGGAAAATGTCTTCCGTGAAAACCATAGGATTCTAAAGCACTATCCTATTCGAACCAGATGTCCGGCCAACGATCATTACCAGTATGATAAGTGAGGCGCGCCGATTTTTCAAATGGATCGCCAATCTTCCAGAGTTGCACTTCATAGTCGGCGAGATCGTGGTCATGGCCTCTTTGCGTCGCGCACCAGATGAGATAGTCCCCTTTTGGCGAAAGCCTGGGAAAATACTCATGCGATCTACGTCCGGGAAGATCCATGAATACGATATTCTTGCCGTCTATTTTACCACCATCAATTTTGCCATGCGTCCCGTCCTCATTGAGGTCAAAGGCGAAGATGGATGTGCCACCAACACCGGTTTCGTTAACTCGGATACATCGATGGGAATTAGGAAAAAAGCTGAACTGGCAGCCTCCTCCAGAGGTAAAATAATGGTGATTGGAAAGATTTAAAATGCCGGTTTCCCGTGAGCTCCCTCGCAAGGTAAGGGCTAAAAACCGCCCGTCATCGGATAGGGATGGGTGTTGAGCCAATCCGCCTTTCCAATCTTTGTCTCCGTCCGCCAGCAAGGTTTCGCCACTCCCGTCTGGATTGCATTTGAATACCTTGGGGCCGCGTGAAAATACAATGGCTTTGCCATCGCGAGTCCAGCATGCCCACGTTGAGTTTGGAATAAGCAGGTGCTCGTCGCTGCCATCCGTATGGATGACAAACGTGTCCCAGCGCTCTGGGTAGTTGGCGTCCGTTTCAATAGTCCAATCCAACTTTGAACGTGTGAACAAAACCAATTTCCCATCTGGTGAAAATCGGGAATACCAATCTGTTTTAGGGCCTTTAGTAAGGGGATGGGCGTCGGTTCCATCGATATTCATAATATAAATATCGTGATTAGCATCACGTGAAGTAGACCAAATTATTTTGCCCTTGAGGTTTTGAGTCAATGCCTTTTGGGCGGCGTGCTCTTCCGGTTCAGGCGTTACAGGTCGGCCCCTGGGCGGTTCAGCGGAAATCATTTTGACAAATCCGGAAAATAGGAGGAAGAGCAACAGGAATGGGTATGAACGTACGACATGGATAGTGGCGAGTATTTTAAGGGAGCTCTGATTAGAGCTGAAATTCAACATGTCATCTCCTACCAGAGGCTATTTGAAAAGTATAGAATTTGATCGAGATGGAAAGGATTTAGGTTAAGATCTCTTTCTATTTTATGGAGTCGAATGCAGTTTTTCCTACGTCAAATATTGTCTCTCCCCTGTATATTCTGTGTCATTGCCTGTAATAATCCAGGATCCGGTCCCGTTTACTTTCCTCCGAGTCCTTGCGAAAATCCATCTGAATTGGCGCTGCCACCAATTGCCGTAACAACGCATACACATCCAATAAGGGTGAGCGGCAGCTTCATTACCTTGTCAGGCATGCACTGGGCTCCAGTCGATTCAGTGCGGGCTTTTTTCGGAGGCAAAGCTGTCAAGCTTGTGTTTACGTTGAACCGGCAATTGTATTTAGTGGATTACACAGGTACTGAAGCCACAGTAACGCGTATTTCGCATGACGATGAAAGCTTAATAGGGGCATTGGGGTCTATCAATAGCCCACTGTTTTCCCCTGATGGAAAAAAGATTGTATACGCTGGAACTACCCGTGGCCAACCTGCTTTCATTTTGGATGCTGTGCCAGGTGGACAGGAGGCCTGGCGCGTTCCTCTCGACCCCAAAGCCCATGTGACGGCCGATCCGCATTGGCATAGTGAAGGAGGTAAGACCTGGATTTATTTTGCCACGCTGGCCGGCTTGGTCAATTATTCAAGTTCCTGTGGGCAGATAAACGGTAGTACCTACAGAGTGGAAGTTCTGGATGATACGCTACTTGGTCCCATTGATACTTCCGGCATCCCGGGTGCTTATCGTGGTGGGCTGTCTTTGGATGGGGAATGGGCTGGTACCTCATATGCTACCTCGGCTTTGTATAACCGTATGGAAAGAAATACGCGAACCCTGGCGAATGGTGAACAACAATGCAATCCATCCATGAATCCCTTTCCCATAGGCAGTTTCCATTCGGATTATATGATGATTTTGGCTTTCGGCGGTGTGTACTATAGAACCATAACCGGAGACAGTATAACTGAAGGATTACATGAGAATCTATGGATATATAACCGCAATGACTTGATAGTATGGCAGGCCAAACGGACCGACGAAACATATTACCTGCGATGGGACAAACCGGAATGGTCTACCCATCCGCAATATGCAACGGCAGTGGCGCTTCAAAGGGTAAGCGGCGACGGCGACCTGTTTGTGATCAGAATCGGGGATTTGGCCAATGCCACGGAAGGTGCCCTCAACCAAGCACAAGGCTATTTAAAAATCGGATCCGGCGGATTTACCAGTGATTCCTACTCGCACCTCTGGGTGGCCCCTTAAAGGGCAGGCCCATGCACTTAAAGGAAGATTGAAGCATGCAGTTACCTTCAAAAAAAAATCAGGCTCTCGACCGTTGCAAAAGCCATGCGCTAAAAGCACTGTTCGCATTGGGGGCTGCGGTATTGATGGGGGTTTTTTGGGTTAGGGCGCCACGCGATTATGGAGAAGAGGTGGCTGTTTGGAACAATATTGGCGGGTGCGGAAGCAGTGGGGGAGGGGCCGCGGCAGGTGTCGGCAAATGGGTGGGACGCGGTGTGAGCGGCGGATTGGTGGACCTGGAAGTCCTGTCCAATAAAACACTAGGCGGAGATTATCTTTATTCTTCCGTCGCGGGATCCACTACGCTCCATTTCCCTGCCTATCCCGTGTGGACACTGGGCATTTCCACATCATGGAAATCCAATACGTTTGAATACGAAGGCTATAAAGTTGCAGCAGACCTTACTTCCAGGATGGAAAGAACCACCGGTGGATTCGGTGATTTGGGATTTTCAGTAAACCGGATTTTTGGTAATGAGAATGAGCACTCGCTGGGACTTTCCGCTTCCTTGCCGACAGGTCAGCATAATATTAAGCGACTGCATTTCAAGGGCCAGAATATTGAAGCCGATGACGTCCGTTGGATGAACCCTTTTGTTCAACCAGGCACGGGTTTTTACAACTTGGGACTAAGTTATGAATACACAAAAACCAAGGATTGGGGATTGCTGGTTTTTGGCGGAAGTTACAGTTCTGCTTTTGTGTGGGAGAATCAAGGATGCCGTGATGGTTTACCAACCACGACCTCGGTAAATGATCGGGTATTAAGTTGTCAAGCTGCTAATCCTTCGCCGTTGACGTTTAAAGTCTGGCAATTGCGGCATCAACCGTTTTACTTTGAAAACCCCAATCCGAATTGGGTCAATAGTTATGGGGCTCCCGGCACTGGCGCCACAAGCGCGGATGGTCTGGGTTTATTTGCCTATATTGGACGCAAGGAAGAAAGTTCCACTCAAAATTTGGGACTCACTCTATCGGTACCACTGGCTCCCACCTATTACTGGGAATACGGACCCGGCACAGACAACAGTCGCATGAGTACCCGCATTCGAACCAATGATTTCACATTGAAAATCAGTACAGGTTTGGAAATCACCAACCCTAATTTCCCCATTTTTCTGTCCTTGGGTGTTCCTTATCGACTCAACGATATTTTCGCCCGGGGACGTTTGGTGGATCCTCAAAATTATATCGGCACGGTTGGCATTCGTGGAACGTTTTTTTAAGTGCCGCAAAAAGAAAACGCCGAAGTGAAAAACACATGAGAAAAGCAAGAACAACATGCCGCGTATAGCTCTCATTGGCTGCGGTGGATTTATTGGCAGTCATTTTCTGGATGCTTTTCTAAGCGACCCCGTTTGGTCCATTGAAGGTTGGGACTGGGAGTGTGGAAAAATCATTCCCCATTTGGACAATCCCGCTTTCACTTTCTACCCTGGGGATGTCTATGCCTTTCCGGACCTGGAAGATCACCTGGCGAATTGCGACGTCGTTATTAGTCTAGCGGCACTATGTAACCCTTCTCAATACAATATTCGCGGTATCGATGTGATCGAGAGCAATTTCATTCAGCCCCGGCGCATAGCTGATATATGCGCGCGTAGGGGGAAATGGCTGATTCAGTTTTCTACTAGTGAAGTGTATGGGCAAACTTTGGCTCACTGGACCGGAGCTGAAAATCCTGAACCATCGAGCTATGAATTAGATGAACAGGTTTCGCCGATGTTACTGGGTCCAGTCTCCGGATTGCGCTGGAGTTATGCTTGTGCCAAGCAGTTATTGGAACGCTATATTTTAGCGTTGCATCAGGAGCAAGGATTAATTTATACGCTTATTCGACCTTTTAATTTTCTGGGGCGGCGCATGGATTTTTTACCTGGTCTGGAGGATGAGGGGTTGCCTCGGGTCTTGGCTTGTTTCACGGCTGCGTTGTTGGAAAAAAGACCTTTAAGCCTGGTCGATGGCGGCTTAGCCAAAAGGACATTTTTGGCTGTGGAAGAAGCCGTTGCAGCTTTGCGAATGATGTTGGAACGACCGGTAAAGGCCCATAATCAAATTTTCAATCTTGGGCATCCAGGTAATGAAACCACCATCCTTGGATTGGCGGAAAGGATGCGGGAGCTCATGGCGGAATTAACTGAGGATACGACCTATTTGCACCATCCAATGGTTTCAGTATCGGCACATGATTTTTACGGCGCTGGGTATGAGGATTCCGATCGTCGCATGCCACGGGTCGACCGGGCGCGTTTACAACTGGGTTGGGAACCGAAAAAAAACTTAAATGAAATCCTTCGCCCTATATTACAAGACGCTATTGCCACTCACTTGAGTTTGTCCGTCCATAACGCCCAGTAACGCGTGCGTTTGTCCTTGAAAAAATCGTCTTCGATGGCGCCGGTCCATTTGCTTTCCATGGGGGATAGCACAAGGAAATGAACGTCCCCTACTTGGAAGGATTTTAAATTTCCGCCGACTAAGCTGTCCAATCTATCTTTGATTTCGGTTCGGGCAAAGCGCGGATTGTAATGACCGATCAAAATTTCCGTATCCGTATATTCGCCAGCAAGTACTTTCAGCACCTTGTACTTCATAACATAGGCATAATTGTACAATTCGTTGGCGGGGAAAAGACCGGGGATTTCCACTAACTCTGCTTTCATTACCAATGTACCATTAACAGGGGGCGTGACTGGTGAAGGGCTTTCCGAACGGTTGTCTTTGCAGGCCGATAGGGAAAATAAAAGAATAAAAGATAAAAGTGTTTTCATTGGAGAAGAATACCTTGGATCAAATCATCGACCCACGTTTATGAATTTTCCTACAAGGGATTGGTTGGCATTTTGGAACTTCACATAAAATATACCTAGCTGTAACCCAGACATGGACACGGTTGTATTCCTTTGTCTTTGTACTTCAGCCGTGTATTCGATTTTTCCCTGGAGATTCAAAAGTTGCAGCGTGCCTGTTTCCGAATGATGGAAATCAATTTTCAAAATTTTGTTCTTACAATTTATCGTGAAGTTTTCTGAATTCGCTTTTCTTCCTTGAACGGAAATGGGAAACATTTCAGTTTCCTTGCTGATTTTGTTCAGGGTATACCAAAACTCACCCGTAAATGCAGGAGTGCCTTTTTGGGATACCAAATTCCGATGAAAGCGAATGCGCACAACCCTGCCTGCTTCCAATCCGTCAATTTGCAGATTTACCTGCGTATTTGTGGCGTTGGCGGTCACACGAGATACCTTCAGACTTTTGCTGTCAATGGCTGGTCCACCATAGGCGCTGGTCGGTTTATAATACCACGTTTCAACTTGGTAGTTGTCTACTGAAAGGGCGGAAGGCCCAAAGGGTTCGGTAAATACTAGAGTAAACCCATTGGCTTTAGAATGCACTTCCAACACTTCGAAGGCAATCTTATTGTTAAAGACTACAGCCTGCATTCCATACTGATGTCCATTCCAAATCCATGTGCTGTTTCCTGTTGCGCCAAGTCCACCCAGATAAAGTGTTCCGGACGAATCTTGTAGCAATCTGTGGATGCCCGCCGATTGCCCTGCGCTAAAGTGAAACAAGGCTCCTTGCCAATCGCCTTCCACCTTTTCCAAAGCCGCCCTATGAATATTGCCATAAAAAATATCGCCGATTATGAATTGGCCTTTATAAGGGCCGTGGGATAAAAGCAGCGGTTGAGTGGGTGACATGGCACTTTCAATATAGGGAAAGTAAATGGCAGGAGGCGTTTCGATTTGTTTGCCGTCGAGAGTGTATTGCTGTCCATAGAAACTGCCTTTCTTAACGTGGACCAGTTTACTGGCGGGGTTCCAAGTACCCTGATTAATCGTTGCGAACAACTCGCCTTCTGGTCCCCAGCCCAAGCCATCCGGATTTCGTAACCCAGAGGCGATAAATTCTTTGGTTCCGTCCGTGCTGTTAATTTTCGCAATTACGGATTCCCAAGGTTCACCAGGATATTGAAATCCGCCACCTTGTCCAGAAAAACCCGTGCCCACGTAAAAATAGCCGTCCTTGTACTGAAGATCGTAAGTGTACGTATTTGCAGCAGGACCGACTCCGCCCACATTTTCACTAACAGAAAAGGTGGTCAAAACTTTCGTAGAATCGACTATGTGATCGCCATTGGTATCGATTAATTTGGTAATAGCCCATTTGTGGGCTACGTAAACTTCGCCTTTCACTACTTTAATTCCCAATGGTTCTAAAATGACCCCATTGTAATATTTTCGAAAAGTCACTTTCGATTTGTCCAAACCTTTCATACCTTCCAATACCCAAATGCTGCCATTAGACCAATCCCAGTGGGCGAAAACAATGCGATTGCTGTCCAGCCAGTCCCAGGCCGCAATGCGTAGATTAAAATTTGCCGGTATCAGATCCACGAGATCAATACTTGGGTGCACTTTGGTTAAGGTGCCAATGTTATCCGAGGGCACCCATTGGGCGTTTACCATTGAGGTTGTAAAGGTGAAAAGCATGGCTACCGCAAGTTTTCGTGCGAGGGTGCAGGGAATTTTTTTGGGAAAGCGCATGATTTTACCTTTTTCAAAATATACCCAAAAATGAAATTGCCGGATTGTGATAACAATTGCTGACGTAATTCCTATTAAAAACAGTATTATTCGCCAAGAAAACCAAACCAGAATGCCTAGATTGAAGAACACTTCACACTTATTCAGCTGGTATAAAATGAGTACCTTATTCACCAGGTCCGCTTTTCCAAAAGGACTTACGACATTGAATTTTTTTTTACTTGCCTTTGTTTTTTTTGCGCAAGGCGTGATAGGACTCCATGCCCAGCCGCTATGGGGGACATCTCCTATCACACAGCCTTACCCTTATGTAACCACGGGTGGAATGACCGGTCCTGCAGTTCCCGAATCCCCTGATCCTTTAGTCGCTTATCGCTGGGCAAACCCAAAAGCGACGGATGGATTTGAAATTTATTTGCTTAAGCCTACAGCCGTATTCACGGTCACTCCAGGTTCTTTTACAAATGCAAATTCTCTGACTGGGGCAGTTCCAAATGTAACTGTTAACGGTACGGGTTCTCTTCGATTGGATTTTGGAAGGGAAAATGCGGCGTGGCTCGAATTTGATAGCCCGGATTTAATCGGTAATGTGGAAATGAGCATTGGAGAAGCCAACCAACCAGGAATAGGTAAAACCGCTGGTCCGACCAAGATTGGCAATACCTATCGACTGCAATGGAACAGTGAGCTGTATGACGGCGTACGCTTTGGATGGATCACGGTGAAGTCCTTTTCAAGCGCTTGGCATATCACCGGTATACGTTTGGTGTGTCAAACCAAACCGACTAATTACCAAGGAAGTTTTTCCTCCAGCGATACTATGTTGACCAAGATCTGGTATGTGTGCGCTTATGGAGTAAAATTAAATCTGCTTAAAAATTATTTAGGTGCAATTCTGATGGACCGGGGAGATAGAATGTCCTGGACTGGCGATGCGCATCCTGCTCAGGCAGCATCCTTGGTGGCTTTCGGAAACTATGATTTTATAAAACTGAATATCGCCAATACCTCAGGGCAGAACAATGGCATTGCCAGCTACTCGCTCTACTGGGTATTGAGCCTGGTGGACTATTACAACTATTCTGGCGATAGTGCCACAATGAGTACCTATATCGCCAACGCCGTCGGCAAACTCGATAATGCCTATGGCGCTGGGGCAGGTTTCGATGGCTGGGACGAACGCTTGGATGCTGGGTTTGAAATGTGGTTTACCGGTGCCAATCAGGAGGTAAAGGATTCCTATAAAATGCTTGTGATCCGAACCTGGATGGAATTTGCGGATGCAATGGGAAAATTTGGACGCGCCGACTTGCAAGCCAAGTATAACAAGCTCGCTTCCGATAAAATGACGGCACTGAGAGTTACGTCTACCTGGTCTTCGGCTTTTGGACTGCATGCGGCAGCTAGTGCCATCAATACGGGTTTGCTCACACGGGCAGAACAAGACAAGCTCGCCGATAAAGAATTTATGGATCGGGTCAACCGAATTTCAATTTCTCAGTTCAACCAATACTTTATCATCCAGGCCATGGCGCGCTCCAATCGGTTTGATGAAGCCATCTCCTCCGCCAAGGATTTGTGGGGTGAGATGATCAAGTATGGCGGCACCACTCCGTTTGAGGTGTACCGTCCCACGTGGAATAAGGCAATTGGTACTAACGGAGCCGTACCTAACACACAAAGCGGTCTCACTAGTCTTTGCCATCCTTGGGGATCCGGTCCGGTAAAGTGGATGAATGAAGAACTGCTTGGCATTAAGCCCACAACGCCAGGGTTTAAAACGTATGCCATTATTCCTCACTTGGGCCGTTCCCTAACCAGTGTAAAAGGAAAAACACCTACCTCCTTTGGAGACATTAGTGCCAGTTTCAATATCGCGACCGGTGCGTGTCAGATTATCGCACCTCCTGGAACAGTCGGGAGATTCGGGATTCCCAAAGCGGAAAAATCCATTTCTAGCATTGCCATTAATGGGATTACCACTTGGGACAATGCCTTTCATGCCACAACAGGAATTGGTGGCGCAACCCAGGATTCGGAGTACGTATACTTTTCCGCCGTTCAGCCAGGCACTTATAACATAGCCGTTACGTATACTGGGTCGACACCCGTGTATAGTGAACCTGCAGAAATTTACCCGGCTCAATTTATCAAACAGGATTCCACCACCGGAGGAAATTGGGGCGGTGTTTACGGTGCCCAGGGTTATGTGCTTTGCAACTACAATGACGGAGGAGTGGATAAAAAGTCGCTTCCCTCCTACGTTACCTCCGTTAAATATTTCAGAGCTTTCGGTGGGTCTAATCAGCTCCCCGACAACACATCCTGGGCGTCAAATACCACCGATACCCGAGCCCTAGCCCCAGACTCCACTAACCAGGGTTCCAGAAATTCCCGGGCGCTGTCCAATGCGGGCAATACTTTCACGTTTACCATTGAAGTTAATGGCATACACGACTACCAAGTGGCGCTATACTTTGTCGATTGGGACAATAAAACCAGAAGTCATGTCGTAGAAATGTTTGATGCAACTACGTTGAAGATGGTCGCTCCCGTCCAAATCGTGGAAAATTATCGAGGCGGAAAATACCTCGTCTACACGTATAACAAATCAGCAAAATTCCGGCTGGATAAAATACGTGGGGATATCGTACCGCTAAGCGGGATGTTTTTTGGGCCCAAACCCTTGGTGGGCATTTCAGCGGCATTTGATCCGTTGCAAATTACATCGGCCAAGAATAGCCCCAATCCCTTTCGTGGTGGCACCCAGATTAAATTCACGATAGCCGGCAATAACACCCCGGTCGACGTTAGCCTACGGGTCTATGACATGCACGGTCTTCTGGTAAAGCAATTGCTGAATCAGCCTAAGAAATCCGGCGTGTATTCGGTACGCTGGAATGGAGCAAATGAGCAGGGTGTGCCTGTTGCCCCCGGCACCTATATTTATAGGCTGCAGGTAGGTACGCGTCAAGAGCTGGTGAGAAAGATGATGAAGTTTTAAAATTTAGAATCTTGCGTATTTGAATTTAAAGGGGATCGGTATGGTATCGTTTAGCAAAAGTTGTAATTACGGATTGGCCGTTGTTTTATTCCTATTGATTGGACTTAAAAGCACAACCGCACAATCCATAGAATTGTTATGGCCCAATGGCGCACCCGGCGCCTTGGGTACCAATGAAGTGGATAAACCATCTGTATATCTGTATCCAGCTACCGGTCCAAAGGTAAACGGGGCGGCGGTTGTTATTTGTCCAGGTGGTGGATACTCCTTCTGGGCCGCTCCCAATGAGGGTTGGCCAATTGCTGAATGGATGAACACCCTTGGGGTCTCCGCTTTTGTGCTTAAATATCGGTTAGGGCCGACCTATAAACATCCAGTTGAAATGCATGATGCACAGCGGGCCATGCGCTGGGTGCGCGCAAATGCCAAACGATTCAATATCGATCCCAAGCGTGTGGGAATCATCGGGTTTTCTGCTGGTGGGCATTTGGCTGCAACGGTAGCAACGCATTACGATTCCGGTTTACCAGGTGCCGCGGACACCGTTGATCGCTATTCCTGTCGCCCTGATTTTCAAATCTTAGGTTATCCCGTTATCACCATGGATTTGTCCTTTACTCATATGGGCTCGCGCACCGCTTTGCTTGGAAACACTCCATCCCAATTTTTGGTGGATCTTCTGTCCAATGAAAAGCAGGTGAATGCGATCACTCCACCGGCATTTTTGACGCATGCAAAAGATGACGGTCTTGTACCGATAAAAAATAGT
>JAYUHW010000100.1:0-16194 GCA_043766615.1 Fibrobacteria bacterium
CAATTGTTCGTGTGATTTTTCCCAAAGCACGGAACGCAATGCGGGATTTTCCGGAATATTGGCGATGTGGTATTGTCTGAGAACCGACTCGATATACATTCCAGTTCCGCCTACCATCACCGCAATGTCTCGCCGTCCAACACCGGTTTTGGAAATCTCGGCTAGGATGCGGTAACAATCCTGCTGAAATTGAAAGAGTGAATACACTTCCTCCGGATCTTTAATATCGATAAGATGGTAGCGAATTGGTGGACTGCATTTTTGAAATTCACTTAAATCTTTTCCCGTCCCAAGGTCCAATCCCCGGTACACTTGGCGGGAATCTGCGGACAAAATATCGGCGTTGAACGCATGCGCCATATCGGCTGCCAAAGCTGTTTTCCCGGTAGCGGTAGGGCCACCAATCACAATCAGGTGCATGCTAATTTTTACCTAACGCCAGTTTAAATTTTTGACGCAAATCAGCCAACGCCTCTTCCCCATCGGCACTGAATAGAAATCCAATGCGCTTGGCTTTCCCCTTTTTATCGGCCAGCCAGATGGGTGAAATGGGAAGTATTCCTGATTGTGTGTCCGCGTTGAAAGCACCGGTTCCCAACTTTAGATCCAATTGTGCATAATTTTCCGGGAGCGAAAGTTTGCTGGGTTTCATCCACGTCCACAGTAGAATTTTTCCCGGCAGGCGATGTCCAAGGCCATGTATGGGTAAGGCCATGGACTGGCGCGCATTGACATCCACCATCGAACGAAGTCGCGGTCCATTTTCGCTGCGCCACACATAGGCATCCAGACTAACCGGCCCAAAATATCCAAGTTGATCCAAAGCCAGCCCAAGTGTAACTGCGGTTGCACGCAACGGTTCCAGCCAAGGCTCCGGTGGAAGGTGGTTTGGGGAAAGCTTAACTCCCAAAAAGGTTCCATCTTGCGAATTGAAAAGTTCATGACCACAAAAACCTTCGATGCCGCCACCTGGCTTAACATTGAAATTCACAGCAAGATCAATCAGCCGGTCCTGCCAGGGTTCCAATACCGCTTGGCCATGGTCCGTGAATATTTGCATCAGGATTTTTTGTTCGGCGTCATTAATGGGACCTGCCGGTATCCTTTTGTTGGCTGTACCCGCATAGCCATGATCCCCCTTGAGCATCCAACCACCCGGTCTGGGATGCGCATCTAAAAAGGATTTAAGCTCTGTCCAAGATTGAAACAAACCGCCGGACTCTTCTGCCGGATGCAATGAATGCTCCAGCCAGAAACTAAAGGCGCGGGAGTTGGCTTTTTTTACAACGGACAAATCCGGAAAATCCGGTTGGTTCGCGTACCTTTGACGCAGGCCCACAGTATGCGCATTCCATCCAAAAGGCGTAAAGGTGGCCTCGATACACCAATTCGGATGCAATGTCGTGTGCGGAATCGGCAAGCCTTTATCGGACAGGTAACCAATGAAATCCTGCGGTAGTGGAGAGTGGAGGATAATCCTGTCCTGCTCCCGCGCGGCAAATAAATAATGCCAGGCCATTTCATGGATATAACTGTTTTCGGCGGTTTCCAAAAGCGAGGGCACACCGCGAAGGGTGGCATCAAAATCGGCATTCAGAAAATATTCCCGCATTCAATTGTGTATGTTATGCAGCATGAAATTGATTTTAATTGCCATCAGTTTGTACCTGGTGTCGGGTTGTGCCTGGTTTTCCAAAAAAGAATTGCAGACCTGCCGGTACCGGTTTACTTCATTGGATTTTACCGGCATGGATGCCGGCCAATCCCATTGGAAACTTAAACTCATAGTAGCCAATCCAAGTACCCGCAAGGTTACCTTAACCCGCTTGCACTTTACGCTTCAATATGCCGCCGATACGCTCCTCACGGGCTGGAACCCCAGCCAGCTGGAAATCGCAGCGAAGGATTCGCAAGCCGTGGAAGCCACGCTCGATGTTCCTAATACCACCTGGAAACGCTTGCCTTCCGGCATTTGGTCGAATACGGATGCACAATTTGTACTCACCGCCGACGCCTATTTGAACACTTGGCTCGGTGCCATTGAAGTTCCCGGAGCCTTGCGGCAAACCGTGCATATCAATATGCCCAAGGAAGTAGCCAAATATCGGGATATGCTGCTGCAGAAAATGTTCTCCTGGCCCGGAAGCAAATTACCCGAGGATAGTGCGCCTCAACCTAAATAAAGACTTTTCCTGACAGGTACCGGTCGCCGCGATCGCAGATGATACATACGATCACACCGCTTTTAATTCGTTTTGCCAACTCGATGGCACAGTGGATGGCACCGCCGGAAGAGACGCCGGCAAAAACACCCTCCCGCTGGGCTAAATCCCGAGTCATCGACTCCGCTTGTATTTGACTGACATCGACGATTTCATCCACGCGACTGGCATCATAAATACTGGGCAGATATTCCTTTGGCCAGCGACGGATGCCGGGAATGCAAGATCCATCGGTGGGTTGGGCTCCGACAATCCGCACCGCTGAATTCTTTTCCTTTAAGAAACGGGAAACGCCCATGATGGTTCCTGTAGTACCCATGCTGGATACAAAATGAGTCACCGCACCTTCCGTATCGCGCCAAATCTCCGGTCCCGTGGTTTCATAATGTGAGGCCGGATTGTCCGGGTTGGAAAATTGATCGAGCATGTGAAAGCCGCCCTGCGCCACTTTAGCGCGCGCATAATCGATGGTGCCTTCCATACCACCTTCTGCCGCAGTCAAATGCACGATAGCACCATACGCCCGCATGGTTTTGACTCGCTCGGCCGTGGCGCTTTCCGGCATGACCAAATGCATTTCAAAACCCGTGGCAGCGGCAATCATCGCCAAGGCTATTCCAGTATTTCCACTGGTAGGTTCAATAAGTTTCATGCCCGGTTTGAGCTCACCGCGTTCCATGGCCTTGAGTATCATGGATCGAGCTGGGCGGTCTTTGACCGACCCGCCGGGATTATTGCCCTCGAGCTTAGCAAAAATCTGGACGCCCGGGTTGGGATTCAAACGTGTAAGGGCAACCATTGGAGTATTGCCGACCAGATCCAAAAGGGTCATTTTTTCCATCCATTCCGCCTTCGTCTCAAAGTTAGTAATTGACCCATAGGCTCTCATCTTCCTAATTTCAGACCATGGTCGACAAGGACGCGCATCAAAAAATTCTAGACCTCCGGAAGCTGCTGCGGGAGGCGGATCAGGCCTATTACCAACAGGGTCACTCACCCATGTCCGACGAGGCGTACGACCGCCACAGCCAAACCCTGGCAAAGCTGGAAGCGGATTTTCCGGAGTGGGCCGAACCGGAATCACCGACCCAGATGGTTGGCAGCGACCTAACCATCGGTTTTCAAAAAGTACCCCATCGCTTTCCCATGCTGAGTATTCAGAATACCTATTCCGAAGCAGAAGTCGAGGACTGGCATCGGCAAGTGACAGATAAAGTCCCGGTGGCGGAACTCGAATATGTGGTTGAGCTTAAGATAGATGGCATAGCCATCAGCCTGATTTATATAGACCGCCTGCTTGTTCAGGCCGTAACGCGCGGGGACGGTCTTGTCGGTGATGATGTCACGCAAAATATTCGGACGATTAGCACCCTTCCCCATTCCCTACCCGAATTCTTCCCAGCAGGCCGAGTGGAGGTGCGCGGGGAAGTCTACATGACTCGGGAAAATTTTGATCGCTTCAATGCCTACTCTCAAATCACCTATGGCAAAACCATGCAGAACCCGCGCAATACAGCGTCCGGAAGCCTCAAACTAAAAGACGCCAAGGAAACGGCGCTGCGCAAGTTGGATTTTTTCGCCTATGCCATTCTGCTTGACAAATCCGATTCAACGCATTGGAACAATTTGGATCTGCTAGCGCAAGCTGGTTTTCCTGTTAACATCCATAGAGCCAAGGTTAAAACTATTCCAGAGGTAATGGATGTTTGTGCCGCATGGCTCAAGATCCGCGATGATCTGCCCTATAACATAGACGGGGCTGTAGTCAAGGTCAACTCCTTAAGCCACCAAATCGCATTGGGGCGCACGGCCAAAAGCCCTAAATGGGTGATCGCGTACAAATATAAAACCGAGGCGAAAGAAACCATTTTGGAATCCGTTTCCTATCAGGTGGGGCGTACCGGAGCCGTTACCCCAGTGGCTCACTTGACGCCAGTTCAGTTGGGCGGTACGCTGGTTAAACGCGCGACCTTGCACAACTTCGATGAAATAGAACGTCTAGGTTTAATGCTCAAAGACCATGTCATTGTGGAAAAGGGCGGCGAAATAATTCCCAAAGTAGTCTCGGTGGTTCTTGACAAAAGATCCAAGGATGCAGGCACAATCTCCCCTCCAACCCATTGCCCCGTCTGCAATGCAGAACTCGCGCGCCTATCCGAAGCGGTTGCGCTTCGCTGTGAAAATCTGCAATGTCCAGCCCAGGTTTCCCGTTCCATTCTCCATTTCGTCAGCCGCTCCGCCATGAACATCGAAAATATTGGCCCAGCACTGGTGGATGCGTTGATTGATGGGAACTTGATTCAAACCTACGCGGACCTGTACACGTTAAATCAAGAAAGTCTACAAGAACTCGATCGCATGGGGGAAAAATCCGCCAGAGGGGTGATCGAATCCATCGATAAAAGCAAAACGCGTGGTTTGGATCGACTACTGTTCGGGTTTGGAATCCGACATATCGGAAGAACCAGTGCAACCCTGTTGGCCAAACATTTTCACAGTCTCGATGCTTTGCAAAAAGCCACGCTCCAGGACCTGACTGCGATCCATGAAATCGGGGAACGCATGGCGGAAAGTATTTTGCAATTTTTGTCCAGTCCACAAACGCATGCAGTCATCGCGAAATTGGAAAAGGCAGGCGTGACTCTATCCTATACGGGAGAGGCAGGCACCAGCGAATTGGCAGGAAAAACCTTTGTACTTACGGGCACCCTCCCCACCTTAAGCCGTGAAGCAGCCAAGGAATGGATCGAAAAAGCAGGCGGCAAAACCACCGATTCCGTTAGCAAGAAAACCTCTTTTGTCCTGGCCGGTGAAGCCGCCGGCTCCAAATTGGAAAAGGCCCTGAAGCTCGGCGTAAAGGTCATTTCTGAAGTGGATTTGCGGAAAATGCTGAGCGCAACCTGAAGAAAGACGGGCCAAAACCTTGACGAAAACACCGCCGGTTTCTAAAATCTAACCGCTTGTTTCTATGAGATTATCTCTTGGAATTGAGTTGCTTAAGTGCAGTTGTCTAGCGGGTTTAGCTCAGTTGGTAGAGCATCTCCTTGCCAAGGAGAAGGTCGAGGGTTCGAGTCTCTTAACCCGCTCCATAAAAGCCTCCGAGGAATCGGGGGCTTTTTCGTTCTAATCTCCTTGGAATCGCCACATTTTTGAATTTGCGGCGACACAATCCCAGTCAATTCCCAACCTCTTTTTTTCCTGTTTCCTCCCGAGTGTCCGCACTAAGTGTCCGCACCTCGGTTGAAAATCTAACAAGACCCAGGGCCTTTTTACCATCCCGGTTGTAATATCGTTTCCCGAGCATATCGGTTTTCCATCCGGCAACCTGCATAACTACTCGCTCAGGCGTGCCTTGGTCTATTAAATCCGTGGCCGCCTGGGCGCGGGTATCATGGAAATGAAAGTTCACTATCCCGGCAAGTTTCAGGCAAGTTCCCCATGCCTTCTTGAAATCTCCTAAAGAGAGGTATTCCGCGCCTTTCACTCGATAAAAGAGAAAATCACTCGTAGGGGGTAGGCTTCGAAAATAGGTGACCATATTTGGGGGGATAGGTTTCCAAATCCCCTGATCATTCTTGGTCGTTCCATTCCTGACCCGGATAGCACCGTTGAAAAGGTCTAAGTCCTTCTTCCGCATATTGATGAGTTCGGATTTCCGGCATGGGACCTGCAAGGCAAACCGAGTTAGGGGTAATAGGTGCGGCGCGTTTTGCTCGATGACATTCAAGAGTATATGGATCGCTTCAGGGGAAAGGTTCGCATCCCTTGGTATTTCCTTTAGTTTTGGAAACCGGGCCAAGGTAATTGGGTTCTTTTCTAGGATTTCCATATTTACCGCGACATTGAAGGCGGCGCGAATTATGGCCATGTAGCGATTTAGGCTCGCATTTGAATAGGGCCTGCCGGTCTTTTTCGCCGGGAATTGCCTAAGGCAAGTTAAGTATGCTTCCAGCCTTGCAGGGAAGGCCGCCAAGGGTACCTCTCCCAAGTCACGGCTAAAGGTATTGGCTAGGCCCAAGTCCTTCTTAGATAGGCCCCGTCGTTTCTCCGTGTAGAACCTGAGAAGGTCGCCAAAGGTTTCGAATCGGCATTTCAATGCCTGGTTGTCTTTAAGCTGTTTACGGAGCTGGATAAACCTATCCTGAGCACCATCCTTGGTGCCTTCGAATGTTTCGCGGATGCGATCCTCGCCCCCAGGGCGACGCAGGCGCACATTCAGATAATACTTATTTGGTCCGATTTTCTTGATATTGATGTCCATCGCTTTTCTCCTATGCGATGGGTGCCTTGGGCAGGCAAAGAGGAAAATAGCACATCCTTCCCCACCTTGTCTAATGCCTAGTCTTATGTTTGGTAAAAGGAATCAATAGGGATCCCGTTAAAAGTTGTTTGTCCACATCCGATTTCTTAAACCGCCAATATTTACCAACCTTGGTCATTCCAGGTAGGCAGCGTTTGGAAATCTGCTTTTCCAACCATCGGGCTCCGACTCTCACTAACTGGGTGAGCTCTTCGGGTGTATAATATTCCGGGTCAATGGTTTGCATTTAGTGTAACCCCGCTTCTTCCATTTTTTCACCTAGCACTTCAAAATCCGCCGTGGTCCTAAGCTCTCCGGCCCTTTTCCGCGACAAGTCATAAATCAAAGTCCCGATATGGGCCCATACCACTTCCATCTCCAATTTTTTCACAGCCAACTCATCCAGAGTATTTTCAACACCCTTCAAATCCGACAGCGTTTTCCCCAATTCCTGCGCGTTCACATTCTTAGCATCCTTCAGGGCTTTGAGTGTCTCGCGGTAACGCACCATTCTTTCCTGCTGCACGCGCCTTAGCGCGGCAATTTGCGCCTGAGCCCTCGATCCCGCCAGAATGGTGGCATCGCGCACCTTGCCTTCCTGTGTGCTTTGCATATAGGCATAAGCATCACGCAGGCGCGAACGTTCCATGTCTCCATGGATTTCAATTTCTTCTTTGCTGCCTCCAAGGACGGGGGCGACCCAACTTGGATCGGACCGATAAAGCCCAGAGTTGAATTTATAGAACTCGGTGACGGCGGGATGATTTAAGGGTAAGTACGGCGCCAGATGCCCGCCAATCCGCTCGGCATACCGCTCTTGCCGATACATCAAATCATCAAAGGCCCGACTTTCATCCCATAGCAGGTAATCGGTCTTGTCGAATATCGCTTCCAGGTCCTGTAGCTTCTGATCCCAGCGTCCCGGTTCGGATACCAGCTTTACAACCCGCTTCCCTACCAGGTCCCAACTTTTCAGATTCCTTCGCACCCAGGCTTTTTGATCGTCCAGGGTCTGCACCATGGCCCGCGTGTATTGAATCGACATATAGGCATCGCGCACGGTATTCCTGACCTTGACATAGGTCAAGGCCAATGTAGTGACGATGCCATTCTCTTCCTTAGTACCAGGCTGGCTGGTCGTGGGCTGTAACATGTCCTCGGCCTGAGCCAGACAGATACAAAGGATGGTTCCAACTATTATGATTCTCATGGCCTACATCCTCCTCAAGAGAACATCCACGGGCGTATCCGGGCAGGTCATACCAACTGGCCTTTCCTTGCCCTTAGTCCGTTCAAACTGAAATTCGGCTTCGAGTGCGCGTTGCTCCGCCATCTCTTTTTCTTTTACATCCTCCGGTCGGCCAAACCGTAGTTCCAAGCGCCGATAGAAATCGGCCGCCTTAGCCAGGTTTCCAAGATTGCAAGTCGGAACGCTTTGGCTGAGTACCCGCAAGACCTGTGAGCGAGTCAGATTGAAAAAGGAATCCTCCACGTCCGGGCAGCCCTTCCAGAAATAATCGCCATAGGGAAAGTCCACATTGCGCACTATGGCCATCTGCCCGGAAAGAACCCGGTCCTCTTCCACTACCGTCCGTACCTCCCATCCCCCATCCACGGCCACGCGCTCTTGCTTCACCTTCTTCCATCTAGGATCTGTCGGCTCCATGGGAAGCACATCGGGTAGCGTAACCTCCAGCCCTTCCTTTACAGAAAAAGCCCGCTTACCGATAAGTCGATCCTGAAAAGCCCAGCCAGGGCAACGCGTATCCAGGTTCTCCAGAAAATCTTTCTCGGCATCATCACGGGCAAAAGGCAAAAGCAAGGCTTTCTGTAATCCCGTCCAATCGTCGAAAGAGGCGATGCGGTAAGCCATGGGTGGATCATGGGCAAAACCGGTCCCACCCTCCCCTTCCGCTTTTATCTCCAAGTTCACGGACCAGACCGGATCTGGGATTAATGCCGGCCAAAGGAATTGGCCAGAGAAATATACTGAAGCGGAATCATCCAGCACTGGATTTAAGTAAGGCTTCAAATCCGCATTGCCGGGATTATCAATGGCACGCTGCCTAAAATCCCCTGCCTCCTTTTCAGTGAGACTGATTTCCTTCATCACGCGTCCAGTGGCAGGGTGCCGGGGATGCACGACGATTTTCGGAAAGAGATGCAGGTTCCAGAATGATTTTGTGGAGGACTTAAACTGCATGGCCGACTCATCCACGACGTTATGGCATTCGGTATAGGTGTCATTGCAGGATTCCGGATAGGATTCATCGGGCGGAGGATTGGGATCCACACACCAATGGTTTTCGCACAGATCCTTTTCCTCCTTATCTTCGAGCCTTGCGGGCCTGGATGCATAACATTCAGGTGGATCAAAAAACCATTGATAAGCGGAAGAGGTTCGCCTTGGGAGAACGGTGGATCCGTTTATGAAATACCGGTTATACCGCAAGGTGCCGGATAGCCGCGCCAGCTGGGCATCGCAGCTATAGGCGGTATCGGGAAAAAGCTGTTTACTCGCCGAAAAGAGTCGGCTTCCCCGAACCACGTTTTTTCGAAGTTCAATACCAATCGTATCCAAAGCTTCGGTTGTAGAAAGACAAAAGTGCCCTGCGAGGTTGGCATAGCGCATATCCGCCGTCCCATCCTGGTTGAACTTCGCAACGATGACGGATGTCGCTCCAAAATCCGAGATGGAACGGACGATATGACTTTCTTCCGTAGGCCCATTCACAAAGACCCAAGTTTGCCCCACCATCGGCAGGTCCTGGGCAACTGTTACGGTTGGGAAAAACATTCTCAGTCCCACTAGGACCAAAAAAGAACCGAGGCCCATCACCGAGTTTGATTTCCAAAGTTTGAACCGGTATGCCCTATTCATAAACCATCCTATAGGCTAAAATTAAGACCCAATCCATAGCCCTGATTGGAGACGAGGAAGGTCAAACACAGAACCTGGACTTTGAAGGAATAATAGAGACCAAGATTTGAGGTGGTCCGTGATCCGGATTCTGTTTGATTTACCTGGCCTTGTTCCCACAGCGAACCCAATTCAAACCCGGGACGAAGGAAGCCGCCTCCAAGGAGAAAAAGATGCCCACCATAGACGCCGACAAAGCTTGCAACCTTCCCTGAGCTCAAGGTGCCGGACCCCCCTGAACCCCAGGCAGGCATGGCCACCATGCCCCATTCGGAAAAACCTGGCCAGGGGGAAAGGCCGGTGGTGAAATAGGAAAGCGCATAAATGCCCTTATTTAAAAGGGCCGCTCCGCTATGGGCTCTTGACACTGAGAACTCAAGCCCGGAATAACCAAAGCTGGATGAGCCAAGTGCCCATCCCAATCCCAACGTCCATAAAAACCGAGGCTTCATAATAGCAGCGCTATCGCATTAAGGACAATAAAGGTTAAGCCCAGCAGCCCCAAGGCCCAGTGGTACAGACTTTGAGAAGGCACGTACTTTACAGCATGAGTCGGATCCCGAGAGGTCAGGATGCCGGAAAGAACCCGGATGGCACGCTTCATCCTGGTCTGATGGAAAAGAATAAATCCCAGTACCAGTCCGAGACCCAAATCGGTTAAAATCCAGATTAAGGCGATATTGGTGCTCACCTGTTTATTCTGGGTAATGCATCCTTCCAAAGCTCCCTTGGCCGATTCCATTTCACCCAGTAACATGCCTGTTTTGAGCTTGAGAGCTTGGTCCATTTTAAGAAAAGTCTCTTCCGTTTTCCGCGCCAAATCCGGACAGGGCAGGGCCACGGGATCGGCTTTGATAAGACAAACCGAAATCACCAGTATCATCCCTAAGGTTTTCACAGGTCCACCTCAAAGCCTTCCGTAACCAAAATTGTGAACTCGGTTCCAGCAGGTACCGTTACGGTTACGGGCCGGTCTCGTCCCAGGTAATTGATGGGTTTAAGAATCCCCTGCACACTTTGCTCCACCATGGGCGCCACCAGTACCGCCGTCCCCAAATCCTTGCTGCTGTTCTGGGCGGCATAGGCCAAGGCACCGGCCGTAAGCCCGGCACTGGCAAGACCAGACGCAATCTGGGCCGTCCAATGATGGCTGACATCACCGGCGAGTCCAGGGAGCCCGCTCTTGACAACGGCCGATAGGGTCATTTCCTTGGCCTTCTCGCCTGCTTTAGCCGGGAGAATCATTTTCGTGATTTGGGCTGTGACCCGCTCATTCCCAAGGTTATAAGCCAACAGTACCGTGGCCCCGGAAAGCTCGGCGGGCGAAGTCAGCGTCGCCTTGGCCACCGAAGGATAATCTGAATTCACGGACTCATTCAAAACCGCCGTCAGTTCCTGGCCGGCAGAAATGATGACATGGGTAGTGGCAGATATAGCGGGGACAATCAAGGAGGAACCTATTCCCTTTCCTAAACTCTTTTCCCTCTGGCCTTCGCTGTTGCCGCGCTCCCGGGTAAAGACCAGCTGTTCCGAGGACAAATAAGCCAAGGCCCTTTGATACTCTTCGGTCAACCTTGCCGCCAATTCTGGTCTTGGTTTGAACTCCAGAGGCTTTTCCACCGTAACCATGGAGTTACTCGCACCAGGAAGAAAGGAAAGCGGGGCGCGGCCACCGGTCGAAGTTATACCCGTTCGTTTGGAAAGGAAATTCCCGGACGATTCTTCCGTATGAGAAGGACGGATATCCGCTGGATTTGCCGGCTCGTCTGATTCCTTGTTCGGACTCACTCCATCTGAAGCCACGGCGATTGGATCAGGTGCTAGGACCGATGAATCGGCAGGGGCGGGATGGTCGCGCAGGATTGGAGCCCGTTTGGTCCAATCCTCGTCCTTGCCCTTTTTGGAACTGGGCCTTTGATCAAAGAGTTCCTTTTGCTTTCTGATTGTCTCAGCCTGAGAAAGGCCGCGGTTAATGGCGGGAATAGCCTTGCTGTCCTTTGCAGGGGCTCGTTGCCCCATCATGAAAAAAATTGCGCCGAGGAGCAGCATCAACGCAATGGCTATTCCCACGAGCTGTATCTTTCGCTTTTTCGAAAGTCCCTGTTCTTCAGGAGGGAGGCCGTCCAGCTCCCGCATCCTGCGCATAAGTTCAGATTCATCTTCTGGGTTTTGCATATTCGGTTCCATGGCATATTCCTTTCATTTAACCTGGGCTTTAATGTGTGCGGTTTCTTTATACACCCGGAAATGGAAGGTGTACTTATGCCCTTCGGGCGATTTGATAAAGGGAGTCGTCTCGTAGATGTAGAGCATACCATCCCTGCGCGGCACGGCGCGGAATAGCTTAACGGTTTTGGAAATATCCTTGCCCTGAATGCCGGTTAAATGAACGACCTGATACCCTTGTTCAGTAGCTGTCGTGAACACATAGACATATCCGCTGCCGCCACTATTGGCCACGGCCTCCAAGGTGAACTTGGCACCTAATTTTTCTTCCGTAAACTCGTCACCTTTAAGCTGAAAGGGTTCCAGATTCTGCAAGGTTCGTTCCCGTATCGTGGACATGAGTGTTTTTTCTTGCGCGGCCAATGTCATCTGGACTTGGGTTTGATACAGATTCCGCAGTGCTTCCACTGTTTTGTCCCGGCCCTTGTCTTCGGGCAGGTAGAACTGGACATTGGCAATTTTTGGATTTTCATCGCCAGTTAATTCAAAGGTCAGACTATGGCTGACCTTGTCCGGTCCTTCCAGGATAAGGACCAAATTGGTGCGGGCGGCGTCTGGAGCTAAACGCTTGATGATGCCCCGGTTCTCGCTCCGCTCCGCTTTGAATAGTTTGGAGTCCCCGAGAATCATATCCGACAGCACAAAGCCGGAAGGAGGTTCTATGACCGTACTATAGGCATTGCAGACATTGACTTTATAAATGGTTTCCCAGCTCAGAGGGTAAATATCCTTAGTGGCCCCAACGGTAAAGACCTTGGTGGCCCAAGTTGAATTGGAAAAGAGAATGGAAAAAAACAGGAATAAAAGATATAGGATAGACATGATGGACCTCACTGTATTTGGTTTAAGATGGTGTTTAACGTTTCTTTATCAGTCGGACTGATGCGCTCGATGTCGGTGAGATAAAGCCCATCCGGACGGTCCGGCGTAGACTCCAGCATCTTCCACGTCAGACGTAGATTGTGCTCCGACTCCGAGTTCCTGCCATCCGCGAAATGGATGGTCCGCTTCACCTTGCAGAAGGTGCGATAATTGGGGTGGGCCCTGGTGATAAGGGCCGGTTCAGTGACAAAGGAAAGCTCATAGCGAGTCTTTCCCGCTATGGCTTCTTTGATTGGGTCTTCGGCGCTCAGTTCATCCTTGAACTTCTGGCGCAAGGCCGGGGACAAGCGCCTGAATGCCGCCAAGCGGGCTTGCTCGATATAGAGATAGTCGAAATTCAAAAAGTCGGTCGAAAAGGTTTTGGTCGCATAGAGAACCATATTCTCCAAATGCTTGGGGGTAATTCGCCCAGTCACATAAGTCCGGCCCGAGCTCGAATCAAAGGCAAAAACTTCCTTGCCCTTCTTCAATTCATAGAACAGGATTCCGGCCAAGGCCAGATTGGACAAAAGGAAAACCACCAAGGCCATCTTATAAGCCTGGTTCTCCTTAAGTAGCCCGGCAAACCAAGGAAGGTCGGTACGCATACTGTTAGGGTTATGGTTAGGGTTTTGTTTCATCATTTTTTATTCCCTCCACTTTTCTTAGGTGACTTACGGCCCGCCCTTTTCTTCCGAGCCAGGGCATAGCGATATTTGATCGCAATCGTATTCTCATCCTTTTGATCAATGAGCCCTTGTTTTTGCAGTAGCGCTCGAGTAGACCCTTCCAGCGCCTCTTTAGCACTCTGACCTTTGCGAGGCAGAATGCTCCAGCCTTCCGGAATCTTCACCTGCTTGGCTCGCTCGGCTCCAAGAATTCGAACCGACTCCCGCTCAATGGCTTCATGGTCAAGCCTTAAGCGCATACCTGGATCAATGCCCGCTTCCTTGCGGAGTAACCCCAATGCGGCGGTCCGCAAGGCATCGTCTTCACTTTGACCCCGACGAGGCTTAAGCCGAAAGTTTTTCGGGATGCCCATGGCGGCAGCCTTCTCAGGCCCCACCAACTTGGCTGCGACTTCGCGCAAGCTCTTGTCTATATCCTCCACCTTTCGGTTTTTCAAATAGGAGGCCGCCACCTTAGCGACGGATTCTTCCATGCTCTGCCCCACCCTTTGCGGCAACCGCCACCGCTCGGGGAAAGTAATGGCCTTGGCCGCATCGGGCCCCAGGACCTTGGCCACATGTTCCCGCACCGCAGCCTCCTCATTGCGCCTGGCCTTGACCGGCTCCTGATCCCGCAAGGTTTTAGCCACGGACTTATCTGCCCGCTGAATGGCGGAAGGAAGCTGCGACATCAAAACCCCGCGCCCCATATCCCGCATGCCTGTACCGGCTTCATAGAACTGAGACAATACTTTTTCTCCCCGGGTCTTGCTCTTCCCCTCTCTGGCAAAGCTATCCCGATTGCGAATGGCATCGAGAACTCGCTTCCCGGTGGACAGACCTGATTCCCTGGTCGTTCCATAGCGGTGTATAACTCCAGCCATACCCGCGCTCCCACGGATTGTTGAGCCCGTAGCTTGCACGGCACCGCCTACCGTGCCCAGGGTGACGGCAGTAGCCGCGCCGCCCAGCATGGATCCGGTCGCCATGGCCTGGGTTAAAGAAGAGGAGATGCCCTCCCAAATCGAATTGGAGAGCCTGGGAATACTGAACATGAGCAGCAAGGTGAGCAAGGAAAAAACCAAAGCCGTGATATAACTTGTATTCACCCCAGCGCTAAAGGCCTTGGTGAGCCACTGGGCCTTGGCCATCAGCACAAACATGATGCTGCCCACCACACCCATAAAGGAGGCTCCGAGGAGCGACGCGAACCACCGCTCGGCCACGCCTCGAAAAGGCGGAAAGAGATAGAAGGGCATGAGTACCGGTCCTATCAGGTACCAGAACGTATACAGAAGAGCCTGGTACTTGGACATGACCCAATACAAGGCCAGGGCCAAACCCGCCGCCGCTGTCGAGAGAATATTGGGAATGGACGCTTCCAGGGCATTTAAGGAAAACCACTTGGTTTCCTGGGACTTCTCCGCCCCCACGGCCTTAAGCGAGGAGATCACCTGATCCATCAGACTTGCATCATAAGCATCCAGTATGGCGGTAGTCAGTTTGTGGAAGAGGGAGGGAAAGATTTCCGCAAACCAGGTATAGTTAAGGAGAAAAACCGTGACGAAAATCATTTCCACGGCAATGCCGAAGAGTGTCGTTAAAGCCGGAATATGATTGAGTTCATCCAGATAAGCCTTAACGAATTTGAGCGAGGCCATTAGGACAAGGAGGGCCAAGCCAATAGACTGCATGGAATGAATCATGGCTTGCCATTGATTCACCACCCCACCACCCGAGGAAACATAAACAAGTTGAAAGGGGTTCCAGATATTGCTGACGGCCGAGAGCTCGGAAACTGCGTCGGTATATGCGTCCATGGGAGTGTATGCCATCTAGGACCCCTTCTTCCTTTTATCCTTTGTCCCCGGTACCACTGCCGCTACTGCGACCACCGGGCTTTGCTGCCGAATGTGAAGTGGCCTTTGTATCTAGGCGACTTTTTAGGTATGCAAGTTTTGCGCGAGCGGCGGCTGAATGGACTATCCCTGAAGTTCGACCCACACCCTCGGCGCCTCCGAAGGCTCCGGCAATCACGCGGCTTTCAATCCCGTTCCAAACCTTCATGGAAAGAACCGGAATCGAAACCAAGGTGAGGATGGTTAGGAAAGCGAAGACCAGACAAGTCACTGCATCCATTTCTCCACCGGCCGCAAAAGTGTGCACGACCCAATTCGACCGAACTAGAATGACATACAGGAGCGGCCCACAAACGACCATGAAAGACACGCCCAGCAAAGTGGAGAACCAAATTCGGCAAACATGACCAAGTGGCGGAAAAACCATTGTCGGCAAGCCAATGGGACCCAGGAGATACCAGAAAGCGAACAAATAGGCCTGAAGCTTGGCCATGACCCAAAGCAGCACCAAGGCCACGGTCGAGAAAATCGCGGCCATTAAATTGAGAACCGTAATGGAAATGGCCTGGGCAGACCAGAAGGAAAAATCGGAAGCCGATTCATTTCCGATCTGCGCCAAGGCCCCGGATATCTGCGCGGAAAGTTCCGAGGTTGCAGCCGCCAATATATTCTGCCCCATAGAATTAAAGATTTGCGGAAGCAGACGAATCCAATTCGGATAACTGACAAGCAAAGCGGCAACTATCACAACCTCCGCCGCCATCCCCAAAACACTTTGACTTTCATCATCGCCCGCAATGGCCTTGGATAAAAACAGGAGGACGCGAAGCAGAACCATGAGGAGCAGTACCCCTGCCCCAATCAGCATGATTTTATTCAAGATGGAGGCGAATACCACTTGCCCTTCAATCCCTTTCAAGTCAATCACGGCAAAGGGATTCCAAAGCCCGGAAACATTCCCCAGTTCGCGAATCGATTCCTGAAAGGCATCGGCGAGACTGGCCATCAAAGCGCCCCAAACTTGCGCAAGGGTCGCGCGATATATCCCCAGCCATGCTTAACCGACAAGGTCATGGCCCCAAACAATCGGTAAGACGACCACGTCACGGAAAGCAAAAAGGCCAAGGTGGTAAAGCTA
>JAYUHW010000101.1:0-23695 GCA_043766615.1 Fibrobacteria bacterium
GTTCGACTTCCCGAAATCCCCGATGACATTATCGCCGACACAAGGAGACTCTCATGAACCGGAACATTGGAAAATCAGATCCTGTTTCCCCAACGGAACCTGTTGATCTGGAGGGCTCCGGGGACGCGGAGGCCCGTGTCGCGCGCCGTCCCAAGGCCGGTCCCTATGACTTCTCCATCTTGCGCAACCTGCGTAAGGCTCAAGGCTTCACCATTGCCGATATCGCACAAGCCTCCGGCATTTCCACGGCTGTGATATCCCGCATTGAACGAAACCAAGCGGTGCCGGAACTGGATACGCTCTTTCGCCTCGGCAAAGCATTCGGTATTACCGCCACGGATTTGCTGGGCCTGGCGGAATTTCGCACATCCCAGACAACGTCTTCCCAGCATTATGTTTCCGGAGGCTTTCAGTTCCAGCACATCAACTTCATGAACTTGCAATGCTTCCTGGGTTCGGCCTTAGCTGGCGGCACCGTGAATCGTCCTGAGGTGCATCACAACGACTATGAAGTGTGCTGGGTGCTGCAAGGCAGTATTGAAATGATGCTCAATGAGGAGCGCCACATATTGAAGGAAGGGGATGCCATCCATTTCGATGCCGTGCTCACACACACTTATAAAGCGTTGTCCGATTGCCGCATCTTGACCATCCATATTCGCAAAGGCAAGCAGATCTGATTGGTTAGATATTCGCGCAAGCCTTGGCACTTAAAGTAAGCGGTGCAGTGCAGGCCCATCGCTGGACACCCATAAACGGTGGACGAGGATTCAACTATTCTTTCAATGGCCCACACTCAATGTTTGCGGACACTATCCGTTCCTTGCGCGTCCTGGCGCTTGCGCATAAGCTTGACCATGTCCACTCAGCTCTTTGCCGTGCGTTTGCAGAATATGGTATTCCAGTTTACGAAGTGCGACCCGATCTTACCAAAACCGATAGGACTGCGTCCGTAACGTCAAAATACGATGACTTGATTGTCAAAGGACTGGTCCCGCAGAATCGTTAGGGAGTGGCAGAGGATGGCGGTCTTACTTTGGAGCGGCTATGATCGATACACTGTATCAAGCTCAGTTAATGCTCGTGATTGTGATCGATCGCGTGGAAGACACCTGGCCACTGGCCCAGGCCCTGAAGGCAGGCGGATAGCCGGTTGCGGAAGTCACCTATATCGTCACACCCGACGTCAATGCCAAGACTGTCCGCCGCTGCCCCGAAATAGGAATTCCAGTTTTTTCCGGCATCGCCACCCGTATTCCATGCTGCGCCTTTTGCCAACCGGTGGCATCACTTTGGAAAAGCTTCCGGAGCATCTCGATTCTCATTTCGTTCTCGCTGTTGGCGGCAGCTGGATGGTGGCACCGGAACTGCTGAAGTCTAAAAATTTCAGTGAGGTCATGCACTTAGCTTAACCGCGCATGGCGCACTGGCGATGACCACGCCCGGCGATACTTCCATGGCCAACTTAGCAGAAGTGGAAAGCCTTATTAAAGGCACCGGCGCCCGGGTACAGCGGTAAAAGTCTTTAGCAAGCTAGCAGCAAAGGGCTTTACGCGCTATTCCATCCAGTGTTCGCGGCTCCAAAACAACATCAAGCCCACTGCCGTACAAATCCCGAAAAAAGAAGTCCATAATAGTAAGCCCAAGAGATTGGTCGCACCTAGAGAGGTCGCCCAGGTTACGGAACCAGCGAGACCGATGAGATACACAACGAAAAGAAACGCGCCACCGACAAGTGTCATTTTATGCTCCAATTTCCGGCTTCAACTAGAAAGCCGGGTTTTTCAAAAGTAATTATTCTGTTCCCGAACCGGAAGTTCAAGCGATATCAATTAGTTCAAGTAATATCAATTCACCTCCAAGGTTTTATTAGGGCCGGTTTCGAGGTTGATTTGAGTTCTGCGTTGGGGATAAGAATAAGGCCGTACAAAATTTAGCCATAAATATGGTTTTATGGTATACTTGTTCTATGAAAGCTACCATCGAATTCGACGATGAGCTGTACCGCCAACTCAAGTCCACGGCTGCTCTGCGCGGCAAAAAAGTGCGTGAACTGGTTAACGACGCGGTACGGAAATCTTTACAAAATGCCTGGAGCCCAGTCACCGACGCAACAGTCCATGATTTGCCTTTGATTGGATCTCCACGCAAGAATCCGCTTTCCATTCCAGACGATATCTCGACTCGCCTCGACTCAGATTCGGATAGGAAAAACCATGCGGCATCTTTGCGATAGCAACGTCCTGCTCGCGTTCGTCCTAACCAACCACCCCCATCACACCTTGTCCCGGAAGTGGTTTCAATCCCTCGGTCCGGAGGGAACTGTCGGCCTATGCCGTTCAACGCAATTGTCTTTTCAGCGCCTCCTTACCACGGAAACGATCCTCAAACAAGATACCCAGACAAACGCCGAAGCCATTGCCATTTGGAATGGCCTGGCAAAACACCCCCGATGCGAATTCCTTTTGAACGAACCTTCCATGCTTGAGTCAAAATGGTTGGAATGGGCGGGCTTGAATAAAGCGTCTCCTAAAATATGGATGGACGCCTATCTCGCCGCTTTCGCGCTAGGACATGGACTCCGTTTGGTGACTTTCGATCGTGGTTTCGAATCGTACCGTGAAAAAGGACTCGACCTGCTGGTGCTGCCAGATCGTCCAGCCCGCAATAGACTTAAATAAACAGGCCAGCGGAAAAATTCAAGGGAACAATATTTTTGCCCCGCGTACGCGTCCGCCGTTTACATCTTTGGTTCGAGCCCAATAAAAACCGTTCGCAGAAGGCATACCTTCCGGTGCTCGGGACCGAGTCCATAGGGCGAATCCTCCATGTTCCGGAAGGCGGCCCATGAGCTTGCCCTGGGAATCGAAGAGTTCCACCACAGCCCCATTCGCCAGTCCGCTGAACTCAACACCTTGTGAGGTCAGCCTGTAGGCCAACGAGGATTTGGATTCTACAGCCTGAGCCAGTACGCCGACCAAGGGTGGCTGCACATTGACATCCTTACCCATGATGAGAGTGGCACCCGTCATGTAATTGCTCGCGGTAATGGCCAATTTTGGATTCGCGATATTTCCAGATGTCGTATCGTTGCTACCCCGGACTACAAAAGGCCTTTTGTACAGTTCAATGCGCTTGAGAAGCTTGTCGGCAGGAATATTGATTGCAAAATAAATAATGTCTCGTCGAAAAAGATTGGCCTCGGCTTTCCAGGTTCGGCTTAAACTTTCGTAAGGATAGAGGGCAGTCAATACCGAACCATCCGCATAAGTGAACTTGAAAGTAAGATCCTTTTCCCAATAAAATGCATCCTGAAAAGGTCCGGAACCACCGGCCGCCAAAGCCGTGAATGTGGCCGGATCCGTAGGATTGATCACACGCGGAAGGTCGCCTATATAGGAAAGCGGATCGTACAGAATATTGGCCTGTGTGTATTGCGGATGAAAGCTGCCGTAAACGGTGTAGACGGGCGTATCCCATTTTTGCGGAATCAGAAAATCCAGTTGCTCCCAATCCTGCTTCGTCAAGGGCTGATTGGCCCGCTCCAGAATGCGCGCACCGGATCCGTTCAATTTCAAGGTTGGAAAGCCTTCTTGTTTCGGCAAGTAATAGGGCGCATTGCCGCCGCGATAAGGAACCGTGCCGACCTGTGTTGAATCCGCTCCCACGATGGAACGATACATAGCGTATGCGGAAAAGTCTCCCAGACCGTCCCAAGTTCCGGGGCCCGCCAATCGTGATTCCAGGCAATGGTGCGGGCGGAACATCATATCAGAGCGTTCCTTTCCGAACTCCACATTTCCCTTAATGCCACAAATAGGAGAAATGAATTCGTTAAGGTTCTGATAATAATTCCAGGTTTCACCACGTCCGCCACCATCATTAGTGGTTCCTCCATACGGATACAGATATCCCCCGCTGCTGGGCGGATTGGCCTGGGCATTATCCCAATGTGGCAAATCCATGGCGTGCCCCATCTCATGAATAAAGACGTAATCGTAATCCCCGCCGACAAACTCCTTATCGCCTCCCCAGCCGTTCATATTCATATTGTTCAGGTTTCCACCCAAATATGCATAAGCATAATCGCCGGAAGCATGTTTAAGGGCTCCCAAAAATTGTTCTGCAGCATAGGCAATATTGGTGGTGGGAATGCCTTTGAGATTGGCCTTAGTTTCCAGTACCACGGGAATGATATTTCCATCCGAATGCACGATTAAAGTAGGCAGGATCATACGGGTGGGTAAGGTTCCAAGCCTTACCAGTGTTCCTGGGTAAGCACTGGCAAAATTTGGCAGCAGGTCGGCGGGTGGTTTCACATCAGGTTTACCGGTATTCCAATCGAGTATGTCGATTGGCATTTGGACCAAATTTATTTCCGGTGCCGCACCCACTTTTAACTGGGCTTCGGTAAAGATTTTAACTGTAGTTCCCACCTTCACTTCCAGGCTCAGCCCCAGCTGCATCCAAGCGGCTGGCAAGGTTGCTGAAAAGCGATCGCTCAGGCTGGGTGTTGCAGCAACCACTGTAGCCGGCAATGTCGCTGGACCTGTCAGACACAGAATGCCGACGGACACGCCTTTGATTTTTCCTTGAACGCTGACATCGGGCGAAGCGCCGGTGCCTGTCACGATTACTTGAATCAATGCCGGCCGCTTGGCGATTAAGAAAAAGAAGGGCCAACTGGGTTCCATGACATGCGTTTGGGCCAGATAGACTTTGCCCAAGGTGGCGGTAGCGTTTACTGTGTCGCCGCAGGCCTTCGCATCAGCAGGTTCGGGATAATGGTATTCCATGAATTTATAGGAAACTGGAAGGGCAAGATTGGTAGTTGGAACAACCACACCGGGTCCAGCCGAAACGGAAACGGCGACGGAGACGAAAGCCAAAATAAAACTGGACAGTAAATATTTTGCGCTTTTAAAGCCACTTTTTGTAAAACGAAACATTCTTCCCCTTAAAGCTTTCCAGTCCCAAAACCATGGCACTGGAGTCTAAAATCACGATTAAACGTCTTTATCGGTTAAATTACCGGTTCTCCATCATACCATGTTTGGACTCAATGGATTTCCTGACTCAAAAAACGGGAGTCTTAGTGGCATTCATAGGCCCCGCATGGAGAATAACAGATGTGCATCAGTGAAAATTAGGGAAATCCGTACTGCGCAGGGACCCTTGGTCTGGCTTCGAGTAGCCGAATACAGGGCTCAATCTCCATTAATACTGCATTTTTAGCCAAATTTAGGGAAGAAAATTTATATATCGATAAATCATGATAAACCGATGTATTAGTTCTAGAAATGATGTATAATTTGGGTAAAACTTAAGGAGAAACGTCCCCATGTCCAGACACCTTTTCACCTCTGAATCCGTATCCATGGGCCATCCCGATAAAATGGCCGACCAGATTTCCGACTCCATCCTCGATGCGATGCTTGAGCAGGATCCGCGCAGTCGCGTGGCTTGCGAAACATTGATCACAACGGGTTTGGTGGTCGTGGCCGGTGAGATCACAACCAAGGCCAATATCGATTTTCAAAAAGTAGTGCGGGAAGCCATCGCCCGTACTGGTTATACCGATGCCACCATCGGCTTCGATAGCAAGACCTGCGCCGTTATGGTGACGCTCGACAAACAGAGCCCGGACATTGCTCAGGGCGTAACGGAAGGCGAAGGTCTGTTCAAGGAACAAGGCGCCGGAGATCAAGGAATGATGTTTGGATTCGCCTGTGATGAAACCGAAGATTTGATGCCGATGCCGATTCATTATTCGCATCGCCTGATGGAAAAGCTGGCCGAACTGCGCCAGAACAAAACACTGCCCTGGCTCCGTCCCGATTCCAAGTCCCAGGTAACGGTCGAGTACGTGGATGGCAAGCCCAAGCGCATTGACACCGTAGTCTTGTCCACCCAGCACGGGGAAGATGTCGACCACGCAACTATTGAAAAGGAAATCATCGAGCGCTGCGTGAAAGCCGTCATTCCCGCGCATCTCCTCGATTCCAAAACCCATTATTTCATCAACCCCACCGGTCGTTTCGTCATTGGCGGCCCCATGGGTGACTGCGGTTTGACTGGCCGCAAAATCATTGTAGACACATACGGTGGCATGGGCCGTCATGGCGGTGGAGCCTTCTCGGGCAAAGACCCTTCCAAGGTTGACCGCAGCGCGGCGTATGCTGCGCGTTACGTAGCAAAAAACATCGTGGCCTCCGGCTTGGCCACGCGCTGCGAAGTGCAGGTTGCGTATGCCATCGGTTATCCCAAGCCTGTATCCGTTTACGTGGAAACCTTTGGTACAGGAAAACTTTCTCCCGAAGCCTTGGAAACCTTGGTGCAAGAGCATTTTGACCTGACTCCGGGCGGCATTGTCCGCATGTTGGACTTGCTCAAGCCCCGCTACCGCGCCACGGCCGTACACGGGCATTTCGGCCGCAAAGGCGAGTCCTTCACTTGGGAACGCACGGACAAGGCCGATGCCTTGCGCGAAGCCGCCAAGAAAACCGGCGCCAAAGCTCCCGAGCCGGTACACGCCTAAGGTATCACTGAAGTAAATTCCGGTAATCCAGACATACAACATTCATAATTACACATCACATTCATAAACTTTAAGGATAAAACACATGTCAACTCTGACCAAATCGGCCCCGCAGGCCACTCCCAAGTACCAAGCCTCCACCTGGGGCAAACATAAAGTAGCCGATATGAGCTTGGCCGAATTCGGCCGCAAGGAAATAGAAGTCGCAGAAAAAGAAATGCCCGGACTCATGTCCACCCGAGAAAAATACGGCAAATCCAAACCGCTCAAAGGCGCGCGCATCATGGGCAGCTTGCACATGACTATTCAAACGGCCGTGCTTATTGAAACGCTGGTTGAACTCGGTGCAGATGTACGCTGGGCTTCCTGCAATATTTTCTCAACTCAGGACCATGCCGCCGCAGCCATTGCCGCTGCAGGTGTTCCGGTTTATGCCTGGAAGGGCGAGTCCTTGGAAGAATACTGGGAATGCACGATGGCGGCCTTAAGTTTTCCAGGCAAAGAAGGTCTGGAAATCGGACCTCAGCTCATAGTTGATGACGGCGGCGATGCCACACTGCTTTTGCATTGGGGACTCAAGGCTGAGAAGGACGCGTCCTTTTTGGACCGGAAGCCCGGCAGCGAAGAGGAAGCCGTTATCTTGAAGCTGCTCAAACGCACCCTGGTGGAAAACCCAGGAATGTGGGCGCGCTTCGTAAAGGATTGGAAAGGCGTTTCGGAAGAAACCACCACGGGCGTGCATCGCTTATATCAAATGATGGAAAAAAAGGATTTGCTGGTTCCCGCCATCAACGTGAACGACAGCGTCACCAAAAGCAAGTTCGACAACCTGTACGGTTGCCGCGAGTCCTTGGCGGATGGCATCAAGCGCGCTACGGACGTGATGGTAGCAGGCAAGGTAGCCGTAGTTTGCGGTTACGGCGATGTGGGCAAGGGCTGCGCCCAGTCGATGCGCGGCTTTGGTGCCCGCACCATAGTTACCGAAATCGATCCCATCTGCGCGCTCCAAGCCGCGATGGAAGGCTACAAGGTGACCACTCTGGAAGACGCACTTTCCGAAGGAAACATCTACGTTACTACAACCGGTAATGTCGATATCATCACCGCCGAACATATGAGCAAGATGAAGGATCAGAGCATCGTCTGCAATATCGGACATTTCGATTCCGAAGTCGATATCGTCGGCTTGCGCAACTGGCCCGGCATCAAACACACCAACATCAAGCCCCAAGTGGACAAGTACGAATTCCCAACCGGCAACAGCATCTACCTGCTGGCCGAAGGCCGACTGGTCAATCTGGGCTGTGCCACCGGCCATCCCAGCTTTGTGATGTCCACGTCCTTCACCAACCAGACTTTGGCCCAAATAGAACTTTGGACCAAGAACCTGGAAGTGGGAGTCTATACCTTGCCCAAGCATTTGGATGAGGAAGTGGCACGATTGCATCTTGAAAAGCTCGGCGTGAAATTGACCAAGCTGAATCAAAAGCAATCGGATTATATCAATGTGCCGGTAAGCGGGCCTTATAAGCCAACGCATTACCGCTACTAGCACCGAAAGCGTAACGTTTCTAGTAACGATTTACAGTTACTAGAAACGATTTCCGCTTACTAAAAACGGCGGCTGTTAAACCAGAGCTTGATCGAGATCCGCTAAAATATCCTCGATATTTTCCAGACCAATACTTAAACGCACGAGCTCCGGTGGAAGTCCCGCCGCCTTCTGCTGTGCTTCGTTAAGCTGACTGTGGCTAGTGCTGGCAGGGTGCAGGGCCAAGCTTTTGGCATCGCCCACATTGGCAAGATGGCTGAAGAGCTTGAGTGAATCGATGAACTTCGCTCCGCCCTCGCGACCGGATTTGACACCAAAAACTACAACGCCTCCGTAGCCTTTCTTCAGGTATTGGCTGGAGATTTTATACGTAGGGTCGGTGGCAAGACCCGGGTAGCGCACCCAAGCCACCTTGGGATGCTTGATCAACCACTCGGCAACCTTTTGACTGTTCTCCACATGCTTGGCCATGCGCAAGGACAAGGTTTCCAGGCCCTGCAAGAAAATCCAGGCTGAATCCGGACTGATACTCGCTCCCAGGTTGCGCAGGGGAACGGTGCGGAGACGCAGCGCAAAGGCAATGGGTTTGAGTGAGTCGTGCAAGTCCAAGGCCCAGCGAAGTCCATGATAATTCTTATCGTGTTTGGTGAACTGTTCGAATTTTGGATCGGACCAATCAAAGTTGCCTGCGTCCGTTACCATGCCGCCAATGGCCGTTCCATGGCCCCCGATCCATTTTGTCAGGGATTGAACGACAATGTTGGCGCCATGTTCAATGGTTCTGAGCAAGGCTGGTGTGGTAAAAGTGGCGTCTACGACCAGCGGGAGTTTGTGGCGCTTGGCAATTTTGCTGATGGCATTCAAATCGGCAACATCAAGTCCCGGATTGCCGATGGATTCGACGAAAATCAGTTTGGTATTCGGCTTAATCGCTTTTTCGAAATTTTCCGGATCGCGCACGTCCACAAAAGTGGTGGTGATGCCGAAGTCCGGCAGAATCGCGTCGAACTGCGTGTAGGTACCCCCGTATAGATTGGATGCGGAAACAATGTGGTCGCCTTGCTTGGCAATGGTGATGACCGCATAAAAAATGGCGCTAGTACCAGAGGCCACGGCTACCGAAGCCGCGCCCCCTTCTAGAGCCGTGATTCGGTCTTCGAGAATGGCCGTAGTCGGATTGCCCAAGCGGGTATAGATGTTGCCGAATTCCTTTAGGCCGAAAAGATTGGCGGCGTGCTCGGTGCTTTTAAAAACAAAACTCGAGGTGCGATGGATGGCCACGCCACGACTCAGTTGCGTAGGGTCCGGGGTTTGACCGGCATGTATCGAAGCAGTTTCAAAAGCAGGCTTATTGACGCCCATAGTATTCTCCCGTTTATTGTTTTCGCTAACTATTTGCTCAGAATTGGATTTAGAAACTAATAAGGTAGTTAGATTTCACTTCGTTTCCTTGCGTGACATAAAGGCAGAATTCCTTCGAATCATTCCAATTTTTACAACATGAGCCGGTCTTTTATTTTTCCTATTTTGCCCTTCAGCAAAAAATAATTTTGAGGGCAAATCATGAAAAAAATCGAAGCAATCATCCGTCCTCATAAGTTGGACGAAGTCCGGACAGCTTTGGGCAACTTGATATCGGGAATGTCCGTTGTGGAAATGCGGGGATTCGGCCGGCAACGGGGGCATTCCGAAGTCTATCGCGGTGCTGAATACAAAATTGATTTTGTTCCTAAAATACGTTTAGAAATAGTTTGCAAAGACGAGGATGCGGAAAATCTAATCAATGTCATTTGCACCTCGGCCCAAACTGGGAAAATCGGGGATGGGAAAATATTCATTTCTGACATCAAAGAGGTCATTCGCATCCGCACTGGTGAGCGTGGAGAGGGTGTCATCTGATGGAATCCTCACCTATTGTCCTCAACTCTGGTGATACCGCATGGATGCTGGTATCCACGGCCATGGTGCTCTTTATGATTCCCGGTCTGGCCATGTTTTATGGTGGCCTAACGCGCGCCAAAAACATGCTCGGTACCATGATGCAGTCCTTTATTACTATGGGTGTCATCACTTTGCAGTGGGTGGTAATCGGATATTCTTTGGCTTTTGGCGATGGCAATGCCTTTTTGGGCGGCTCCACTCTTGCTTTTCTAGGAGGTATTAGGCCGGACACCCTACATGGATCCATTCCCGCGTATCTGTTCATCGCCTTTCAAGGAGCCTTCGCCTGCATCACTCCGGCCTTGATTTCCGGGGCCATTGCGGAGCGTATCAAATTCGGAGCCTATATTGTATTCATAATCCTGTGGACCACCCTTGTATATGATCCCGTGTGCCACTGGGTTTGGCATCCAAATGGATTTTTAGCACAGGCTGGAGTCATTGATTTTGCGGGAGGTATCGTCGTACATTTGACTTCCGGTCTGGCCGGACTTGTAGCTTGCATTATTCTGGGCAAGCGCTCCGGTTTGGAACGCGGCATCATGCCTCACAATATGGTACATGTCGTTTTGGGGGCGGGCATTCTTTGGTTCGGTTGGTTCGGATTCAATGCTGGATCCGCTTTGGCCTCAAACGGTTTGGCCAGTCTTGCCTTTCTCAATACCTTAGTTGGACCAGCTGCCGGAATTTGTACATGGCTGCTTATTGAGAGAATCCATTTAGGTAAAAGCAGTGCCTTAGGCGGGGCTACGGGAGCCATTGCCGGACTGGCTGCGGTAACTCCCGCTGCTGGATCCGCCCTGCCCTTTGCCTGCATGGGTTTAGCAGCCTTGACGGCTGGAACGTGTTATGTATTCGTAGCTAAAAAACTGGCGATGGGTTATGACGATGCGCTCGATGCCTTTGGTGTACACGGCATTGCGGGTATTTTGGGCCCACTCGCTTGTGGGGTCATTGCATCGCAGGGATTCAATTCCTTACTGTTCCACAGCTCAGCTATTACCAGAAGTGGAATGGATCAGATGCTGGTGCAGGTAAAGGCGGTAGGGATTGTGGGCATGTACTCACTTATTATGACAGGTATCCTGGTGATTCTCATTGAAAAAACCATGGGCTTTAGGGTAACCAAAGATGTCGAAGAACAAGGGCTGGATTTGTCCTTGCATGGAGAAAAGGCTTACAACCATTAATTGGAAGGAAGTTGCCGCTTCCAACGAAGCGGCTTCATTTTGTCAGCATAATTTGCGTACCAGAAGAAAGTTGGCCTTCCCCATCCCAAGTCCGCGCAAAAAATAATCCGGTACCAACGTATTTTCCGTTATCGGAATTCTGCTGCCATACAGCAACTCCACCCCGCTCCCTGATTCGTTTCAGGAGTTTTCCCCTTGCCGTATAAATGTCCAGAATCGCGCCGCGTTGCAACCCCGTGAATTCGACGCCTTGAGAAGTCAGCCGGTAAAGCAGATTGGATTTTAAATTTTCGTTTCGTCCTTTTATACCAATGATAGGTGGATTCACATGGACATCCTTGCTCATAACCAAGGTGGCCGCTGTCATGAAATTTCCAGCCGTAATGGCGAGTTTTGGATTGGCGATATTTCCTGAGGTTGTATCATTGGAACCACGCACGACAAAGAGCCGTTTATACAATTCGATGCGCGTCAGCTTTTTATCCGCGGGAATATTGATGGCGAAGTACATCATATCAGAGCGCCAGGGGCCTGTGCCTGCCTTCCAATTACGGCTAACGCCACCATAGGGATAGAGAGCGGTCAACACCGAACCATCCGCATACGTGAACTTGAAAGTTAGATCCCGTTCACCGTAAAAAGTGCCACCGTAGGATCCGGAACCACCCGCTGCCAAATCGGTGAAGGTGGCCGGGTTGGTGGGATCGATGAGCTTTACCAGATTGCCGATATAGGCCATAGGTTCATACAGAATATTCACATTGGTATACTGAGGATGATAACTACCATAAATGGTGTAAACGGGCGTATCCCATTTATCAGGAACCATATAGCTTGCCTGTTCCCAGTACTGTTTTGTCAATGGTTGATTGGCCCTTTCTAGAATCCGCTTTCCAGTACCATCCAGTTTTAAAGTAGGGAAGCCTGTCTGACTGGGCAAATGATAGGTCGCCGGGGCCCCTTTATATGGTACGGTTCCGGCTTCTCCTTTTTCGAAACCCACCATATAATGGTACATGGAAAGCGCCGAAAAATCACCGAACCCGTCCCAAGGTCCTTCGCCCGCGGCACGGAATTCCTGACACCAATGATTGCGTTGCATGGCATCGGAACGCTCCTTACCAAACTCTTTGTTTTTGACAAGGCCGCAAATTGGGGAAATAAATTCATTTAAATTCTGGTAATAATTCCAAGTGTCGCCCCGACCACCACCATCATTAGTGGTTCCTCCATAGGGATAACTATAGTCACCTTCTCCGGGTGCCGGCACTTGGTAGGAACCCTCGCCCCAATGTGGCAGGCTGAGAGCATGGCCCATTTCATGTAAAAAGACCCCGGTGAAATCAGCGCCGACGAACGAATTCCCACCTCCCCATCCGCCCGGGTCAAAGTTTTCAGTATTACCGTAATAATACGTATAGGAGAAATCGCCGCAGGCGCGTTGCACCGCTTCGACATATCGGAGCGCTACGGCATTGATGTTACCATCTGGAATGCCTTTGAGATTGGTTTTGGTTTCCAAAACCACGGGAATAGTACTGGTATCCGAGGACACGGCTAAGGTGGGCAATACCATGCGGCTGGCGAGGTTCCCAAGTCGCAATTTGCTGGCCGGCATAGCGCCGGAAAAGTCCGCCATGAAGGAAGCAGGAATCTGCTTGTCCGTTTTTCCCGTATTCCAATCGAGTATGTCGAACGGCAGCATCACAAGGTTGAGTTCCGGAGCCGCGCCCAGTTTTAATTCCGCCTCGGTAAATGTTTTGGAAGCGGGTCCAGCTTTAATCACCAGACTTAAACCCGGTTGCATCCAACTCGCGGGCAAGGTCGAACTGAATCGATCGTCAAAGCGGGGTTCCGTTGCTGAGGCTACTGCGGGCAGTGTCGCTGGACCGTTCAGACAAAGCGAGCCCACAGAGACGCCCTTGACCAAACCTTGCACGCTGACATCTGGCGAAGTGCCGCTGCCGGTTATAATAACCTGGATTAAGGCAGGTCGTTTTGCGATCAGGAAAAATAGAGGCCAGCTTGGTTCCATCACATGCGTCTGGGCAAAAAAAACCTTTCCAAGAATCGCGGTTGCATTCGTTGCACCCTTACACGCTTTGGAATCAGCCGGCTCTGGAAATTGGTATTCCAGAAAATTGTACGCTTTAGGCAAAGCCAGGTTCGTGTTAGCCACAATCCCACCTGGACCAGCGTTTGCCAAAGCTTGGACCGACATAATGAGGCTAAAAAATGAGGGGAGCGACTTTCCCGGGAAATGTTTTAGAAAGGACATAGTCCTCCGGTTCTGGTTTATACAATGCTGAATGACCCACTGGATTATCTACAGTGGAATGCCAAAAGTGGCTGGCTAAACTATGAGTTTTTTTCTAAAAAATCGGGGGAAGCCTTAAATCAAAAAATGATTAGCAGCAAAGTGCCGGAAAAAGGCCGACAGCCTTTATTTTTGATGGAGTTCACTTGACTTGGCCTTTAAACAGGAAGCAATAGAAACGAAATCAGAAGTAGGTCGTATGAAATATATTCCGTAGAATTGTCGAAAGGGTACAGGTACTGTGGCGGACCGTTGGCAGTGAAGATGAAAACTATAGTAATTGACAGCCACGGCCATTTTCGAAATAATATTGGAAATTAAGGGTGCATTTCGCAAGGGATGAAAGGTCGCCAAATTTCGACTCCCTTATTTTGGGAAAAACCATTTTTCTAAACGGATGTCTTTTCAGGAATATGTTTTTTTAGAACTTCCATCAGAACCGAGATTAAGAGCGGCTTAGAAATAAAATCGTCCATTCCAGAATCTTTACACTTCAATTTATCTTCGGGTAGGCTATTTGCTGTTAAAGCAATAATAGGAACTCTTGAATCAGAATTCTCCCATGCTCTTATGGCTTTAGTCGCATCATATCCATCCATGATCGGCATTTGGCAATCCATCAAGATTAAGTCAAAGTGGGAGTTCTTATTCGCCTCAACCGCTTCCTCTCCATTCAAGGCTGTGGTCACGCCGAAACCGAGCTTTTGACAAATTTTTGAGACAACAATTTGGTTTATATAATTGTCTTCAACTATTAAAACCTTATACCCAGCATAAATTGGTCGCGTTGGGATGCTTTTTTGCTCAACCTCATTACTTTCTGGGACCTGAGCCCTTTGAAACAAAGCGTCAAATCGGAAGGAACTGCCCGATCCTAAAACTGATTCAACTGTCAAATTTCCGTTCATGGCCGTAGCAATGCCTTTGCAAATCGCCAATCCCAGACCAGTCCCTCCATACTCGCGAGTGGTTGAAGAATCTCCCTGTTGAAATGGTTGAAATAGGCTTTTTAGTGCCTCCTCAGTCATGCCGATGCCACTATCCACAACTTTTACAATTATACGCGGCTCATTTTCCGTTCCTTCACCGAGTTGCAAAAAAATACGTACTCCTCCGGCCTTAGTAAATTTCAACGCGTTATTAGTAAGGTTCATGACTACCTGACGGAAACGGACTTCATCTCCCATTACCCAGATTGGGCAATCATCGGCAATCACCAATTCTAACGCCAAACCTTTTCCCGCAGCTTGACTATCTAACATTTTCTTGACGGACCTTGTCGTATCCGGCAGATGAAAGCGGCGTGTTTCCAGGTTCAGCTTTCCTGCATCTATTTTTGAAAAGTCCAAGACATCATTGATTATGACCAATAAAAGTTCGCCTGATGATTGCAGTAATTCAATTTCATCTTTTTGACCTTGGGTCAGTTCGGTGAGCCTTAGATTTTGCAATACTCCAAAAACGCCATTCATTGGAGTCCGAATTTCATGGCTCATGGTGGCTAGAAACCTGCTTTTCGCCCGGTCACTTGCTTCAGCCGCCTCCTTAGCCTTTTGCAGTCGGGATTCACTGCGATAATGAAGAAACGTGACAAGAATTGCGCAAGAAAAAAGCATGGTTGCCGTGGTAAAAGAAATGGCCGGGCCGAAAAGCTTTATCGCCAAAGGATCAAAGTGGGTTTGAGGAATAATCCATGGTCCCTGCCATACCAACATGCCCCAGAGGACAAAGGGCTGAATAATGCAGAATAGAATGCTGCGCCATTCTGAAAAATGAAAAAGCATCAAAGGCGCCACCAGAGTGAAGAAAAAAACATTCTGAATTTCGCTCGCCATTCCCACGGAGGCGGTGTAAAGGTAAACGTCAATATTGATTATGCTGACCAACAAAATGCGTGAAGCTCGGGTAAACCCTAACCGGTTTAATTGCGGAACGGAGAGGAAGAAAAGCGTTAAGGGAATAATCAAATTGGAAAGCCAAATTGCACCGAAGTATTTTAGGATCCAATAATAGGGCATTGTACAAATAACATGGCCATAGGCTGCTATATTAGAAATGATAATCTTCTCTGATTGAGTCGACTGCATATTGGGTTTAACACCGCTATAACCTAGTGGAACAATTTTGTTCCGAACCCACTCCATTAGCAACACGCTTTTCCTTTCCAGAGAATAATTCTTTCCGAACAAAATGGGAAAAAAGGTTTGACTAATTGACATCACAAGATAGAATTCCAATCCTTGATATGTTAACATCAAGGGGAATCAAAAACTAATTTTTCCATACATTTTCATTTACTCGAATACATAAGAAATGAAATTGGTATTGATGCATTTAGAGAAAATATGGGTTCGCAGCGCATGATGCTCAAAGAATTTTAACCTGGAGAGGGGGTGCGATGGTATAGTGAGCAAGGCCACCGCGATAGCGGCTTTGTTCAACACGACAAACCCCAAAGTTTTTCTGAATTTGCCGAGGAACTGCGTTGGACTAAGCGGAAAAGTTTCCGCTACTTTAAAATCCGTCCATAGGCTTAAATTTTGCTGATTCGCCTTCCAAAACTTTAAGCACTCGATCCGCCTTTTCCTTGAGCAAATCCACTTGTATAATTTGCTTAAAGAGCAGCGGTTGGCCTTTTTCATTGCGTAGAACGGCAATGATTGGCCGGGCCGAATCCTCGCTGTGCGCGGCAATCACGCGGCCCATCCGGCCGCTGGCTAGCTCGACAAAGGTGCCGATTGGAAATATCGAAAGGTAGCGGATTAGGTCCTTGATGATGGCAGCATCCAGAAAATTCATCTGACCCATTTTGGTGACCTTATCCAACGCAGCATGCGGTGTCATGGCTTCCCGATGGGATCGTTTGTGAACCATGGCGCATAAAGTGTCTGCAATTCCAATGATTCGAGCGGCCTTTGAAATCTGTGGCGTGGTGCGGTGTTTGGGATATCCTGATCCGCTCAGACGCTCATGATGTTGATACGCTGCTGCCAGTATGATATCCGAAGCCCCTTCCAATTTCTCCAAGAGTGCGAAGCTATTGGAAGTGTGTCTGTGGATCTCAGCCATTTCTTCTTCCGCGAGCTTGCCCGCTTTTAGTAGAATAGCTTCAGGAACCATGGCCATGCCGATGTCCGCTAAAAGCGCGCCAACTCCTATTTCCAGAACCTGATTCTTAGAGTAACCGGATGCTGCTGCAGCGGCTAATGAAACCAGGCAGATATTCACCGAATGTCGATACAAGTAGTCCGATAAATTTGGGCTTTGATAAAAACAAAGGGCCAAGAGGATGTTTCGATCCTTTTCCATAATATCGAGAAAGGATCCTACTAGATTCCGCGCCGGAGTCACAGCAGTAATTTCACCAAGGCAGATGAGATCGTACATTTCCCGCACTTGGGTTATTGACGAGTCGTACAGCTTTAGTACCGTGGCCTTGTAGGTCAAGGTTCTTTCTTCAACACGCGCAGCATCCATGCCCCTGGACATGGGAAGTCCGGAAGGATTGTCGCCAAGATTGCCTTTGTTCCAAATTTCTTGCAAGCGCGCCAAACGGGAGCTGGCGGCCGTACGTTTTTCCAAGGTCATAGGAGCAGTCTCCTGACTCTCCTGAAATGACGCATCATCCAACCCTAGAGTAGCCAGGCTGTCTAGATTCAATGCCAAGATTGAATCGAGCTCCTCTTCTTCTTTTGATATTGGATCCATATTTCTTTCTGCTCGACCTTTAAAAAACCTTGATGCGACCTTGCTGGTAGAGAAACACTCTGGGTCCGGGAACGGATTCCTGAATGCGTTGACATTCCGCGCCAACTTTGATGATGACACCGGCATTAACGCGTTTCTCCACCCGGAGGCGAATCCCCTCCCGTAAATAACCTAAGCGAATTTGTTCTTGAATAGCCACCTTCCGCTTTTCCAACTCGGGAAGCCTGGCCATAACCTGCTCTTGTACGTCTCGAAGCTGTAACAAAATTTTTGCTTCGCTGGAAGAAAATCGCTTACGTGTCCGGTATATTTCTTTAAACGCTTTCAGCTTAAAGTTTATTTTTGCGAGATGCGAGGTCAACTCTTTAAGCTTCTCTTCCAGTGCAAGTTTGTTTTCATGCAGGACATAATCCTTACCCAATTCCAATTCGGTTTTGGTGCCCATATCATTCCCAGCAATCTTGCATTGCATTTCGGTATAGGCCATTGTGAGGCCGCCCACCAAGGGTCCAAAAACAGAAATGGATTTTCTGGAAAACATCTGGCAATTGAAACTTTCTTTTTCCAATAAAATGTCTCCATGAGCCCGTATGATCTGGTTCGAGGAGAAACCCAAATTGATATTTCCCTTTGCGGTAATCAAGCCTTGCCCGGTGCCGACGAAACCTTTTTTGATCAGCACATCGCCACCAACAATAAGCTTGGCTTCACCCACAACCCCGCCGATTTCAAGAGCCCCGCCTACGTTAAGGGTAAAACCATCGGTTACATCACCTTTAATCAAGGCTGAGTTTTCATAAATAATATTACCGGTGGAATAATCCACATTGCCTTCCACCACAAAGCATTCATTGACCAGGAGCAATCCGGCCTTCTGCTGCAGAAACCCCGATACAGATGCTATCAGGATAAGAGAATCGGTAGGCGACACTTCGGTATTAGTGCCTAAAGGAAGCTCCACATCCGTGCCATCCACGCCTATACACGCTTGTCCAAAAAGATCCATTCCCGGAGCAGACTTGGTGGAAGTGTGTTTACGGGCCAGGGGCTGCCCCTTTTTTACGGGCTTGATGAGATTCACATTTTTGAAATCAATGCTCCCGGTTTCTTCGGACGAGGCAAATTTCAAATTCGGATCGACCAGGTATTCAATGCGTGCATTTTCTCCTGGCAAGGGCGGATCTTTAGCCTCGGCAACCTGTTTTTCTTCGACCACTGCATGGGTTTTGTTCCATGTATCAATGAGAGATTGAATGGCCTCCTGATCCATATAATCGATACCAATGCCCAGGGATTTCAGTTCTTGGGTTATGGTATCTGCATCCAAGGTTCCTTTTATTCTTCCTGAAGGCGGATGTAAGGACACGAAAGCGCTGAGCTTGTCTTCCGAAATACGGATGTTAATTTTGACTCTATCGCCTTCCAGTATTTCTGCAGCTACCGAATCCTTTCCAGCTGCCGGTTCATTCCCAGCGGGCAAAGCTGCATCTGCTGGCGATTCCGATGAGGAGGGGCTGGAAGATGGAGTTGGATTGGAGTTTGGAGAAAGCATGGTTGAACCCATTTTAGGTCAATACCGCCGCCTGGGACTGCGTCCCATAGTCGGAATGGGTAAAGTGGCATGAACGTGCACGGCGATTCCTGGCCCCCTCCTGAACCAGTCGATAGGAATATCCCTAAGGTCCAATCCAATGAAGAGTTGCGATGTGAATATATTATAGGGAATGGTGGGAAGATAAGTCCAGTTGGAAAAGCCTCTGAAAGCTAAGGTATTACTGCCGGGTGGCATGTCTGAGCCCTTTTGGTACGATTTGGATGGAGCCCCTAACTCCCAAATCCAAATCGGATCCATTGTGCAGGTACCCCTTATGTCCAAAATTGTGGCCGGTATCGTTGTGGAAACCGGTCGCCCGGATTTAACGTTCAAGACCAAGTCTATTGTCCGCCAGGCACCAGAAAATGCAAAGGTGCCCATCGCCTGGATTGAACTGTTAAAATGGCTTAGCACATATTATTTCACTCCTTTGCCCCAGGTTTTTGCTGCCTGCATGCCGAAGCCGGCGCTTGATTTTCTTTTTGGAAGCACCAAGATTGCAGGTAAGACCGGGACCGAATCGAGCTCAAAAAGCCGCGTTAAAAAATCAGCGCCACCTCCCTCTTCAGCACAACCCGGAGACCTTTCTCATCCACAAGCGGCCAAGGATTTCATTCCTACATCGGAACAGCAATTGGCAATTGCAGCCGTCACAGAAAGTTTAAGCCCATTCCGGTTTCAGACGTACTTGCTGCATGGGGTGACCGGTAGCGGAAAAACTTTGGTCTACTTGCACTTGGCCCGAAAAGCTTTGTCTCAAGGCCGCCGCGTACTGGTGCTGCTTCCAGAAATTGCGCTTACACCACAGACTTTGGAACGCTTTCGGAATTTTCTAGAACGTCCAGTATTGGCTCTACACAGCAACCTATCCGCCCAGCAGCGCCGGGAGCTTTGGCGATCCGTTTTCACAGGACAAGCCGATGTGATCGTTGGAGCCCGGTCCGCGGTGCTCTGTCCTATCGACAATCTTGGTCTTATTGTGGTAGATGAAGAACACGATGGCAGCTATAAACAGTCCGACGCATCACCGCGTTACAACGCCCGCGATTTGGCCCTTTACCGCGGCCGCCAGGAAGGTTGTCCGGTAGTTTTAGGCAGTGCCACACCCGGACTTGAATCCTACCATTCCGCTCTCTCAGGAAAATACCAACTCCTGGAATTGCACCAAAGGGCAACTGGATCGCTTCCACCCCGCATACGTATTGTCGATATGCGAGAACAATATCAATTGCAAGGCAGCTTGCTCATTTCCATTCCGCTTAGGGAGGCCATGCAAAAAGCGCTGGCGGCCGGTGAGCAGGCCATTCTATTCCTAAACCGCCGGGGGTATGCCCATAAGCGCGTTTGCAAAAGTTGCGGTGAACCGAGACAATGCCCACATTGCATTGCGCCATTGGTTTTCCACAAATCCAAACAGATAGTGCTGTGTCATTATTGCGGCTTCCATATACCCGCCAATGCGCCCTGCCTCAAGTGCTCGGCAACTGCATGGCTGGATGTGGGCCGGGGTATTGAAAAAGTGGAAGAGTATCTTGAATCCATTTTTCCATCAGCCGCCATTGCCCGTCTGGACCGGGACAGCACTGGAACTTTGGGTGGCGCGGAAAAAATCTTATCCGGATTCAAGCGCGGAGATTTCCAAATTCTCCTTGGCACACAAATGGTTGCCAAAGGCCATGATTTCCCCAAAGTGAATCTGGTAGGGGTGGTGGATGCGGATTCCGGACTTGGTCTCTCGGATTTCCGTGCGCAAGAAAGAGCCTTTCAGCTCATTACCCAAGTGGCTGGAAGAGCCGGCCGTCACCAAAACTCAGGAGAAGTTTACCTTCAAACGTATAAACCGGAAAACGCCTTACTCGGATTCGCGATTTCACATGACTATAAAAGTTACTACCGGGCCGAAATCGATCACCGCAGCGAGCTCGAGTATCCACCGTTCCGGAAATTATTGCTGATCGAAATCACCGGAAACGATGAAAACTTGGTGTCGGAACACATGCGCCAATTCGCAGAAGCCTTTCACCATTTTGCGGCACAAGCCGACATTATCGTACTTGGACCTGCCTTCGCCGTCATGAAAAAAATCAAAGACCAATTCCGTTCCCAACTCATTGGCAAGGGCAAAGCGCAGAATCAATTGCAATGGGCCTTGCATCAAACCCTTGAACGCTATAAACCCAAAGACCCAAACAAAACCAAGCTACGTACTGACATGGATCCTCTTTCCATGCTCTGAAATTCGGATTTTCGTTACTCCTTCTATCACTTCTCTAAATTATTTGTGGATCCAGCCGCCACCCCGTAAAATATGTGGTGGAGGGGCGGAAGGAGATTTCCATGCTGCGGGCATGCACATGGTTTATGCTGGCGTTAATCGCCGTTGGCTGCGCTCCGCCAGTCAAGGTAAAAGTCGTATTGCGACTTCGTCCTGATCAAGAACAACTCTACCGCACGCGCTTAATCAAACCCTTCGAGAAGAAAAATCATTGCATCGTCGAACTTAAAAGTTACTCAGACCCGGCTACACTTCCCGATCTCCTCGCCTCCCCATCAGACACCATTGACTTAGTCGATCCCCCCACTTCCATGACCAGAACTTTAGTAGGTCGAAATCTGATTGCTCCCCTCGACGAAATAGTACCACCCAAAGATGTGCAGGATTTGAGGCACGAATACTTTCTAATGGACATGACGTCCCAGCGAGGTCAAACCTATTTCCTTCCCCGCTACCTTGAGACTCCCGTCATCGTCTATCTCAAATCGCAAGTGGCGGAAGCGGTGGAATACTGGCAGGTTCGCAAAGACGAGATCAATCGACTGTTGGTTAAATACAACGGCCGCGGATTACCACGCAATTACATCCTCGAGAAGGATCCAGGCCAATGGGATGATTTTGATCTCTTTGTCGCCGGATATTTTTGGTCCCAAAAAGAAGTCCAGGGTCAGAAACATGGTCGCATTGCTTTAGGACCCATCGGTTCACCTGAGGCGTCGCAATCCCTGATGGATAAATGTTTCCAGGCTGGCGCAAGCCAGGATGGGATTATGCGCATGAACGATGATGCCGTAGTGGACATGTTTCAATGGCAGTCGGTTCTGGCTAAGGAGGGTGTACTTAATCCCACCTTGCTCAAAGCCCGCTGGACGGAGACGGATATCCGGCAAGCTTTTCAATCCGGTGATTTGTTCCTGGCTGAAGCCACGCAAATGGAAGCGTTTCTCATTCACGGAACGGGAACACCGGAGATGCCCGGCTTCCTCTCCAATGCCGAGGACATGGGCATAGCCTTGATGCCTCAGGGTCATTCGCTCATGATCAATTCCCAAGGCGATGCGCTGCGTGTAGGTAGGCGGAGCGTAGGCACACGAGGTTGGTGGTGGGGGGTAACCCGTCAGTCACGTCACAAAGAATTAGCCTACAAACTGGCCCATCATCTTTCCAATACTGCCAATCAGATTGAGGAATGCTCGGCATTTGGTATGGTGCCGGTCCGTCAGGACTTGCTCGGTGAACTCGGTCTTATGTTCGGCGGCGGTTGGACCGCGGATTTGTTTCACATCTCATCGCAACAATTGGTGGAAAACCGCCTAACGGTGCATCCCATGGTAGAAGAATACCTCGACATTTCCCGCAATTATGCAGATGCCTATCAGGCTATATGTCTTCCAGGCAGCGGTCAGAAAACTCGCTTCGAAGACATTCAAAACGCTTTGGAAGAGCGCTATATTCCCCGCCAAAAACAAGTCTTGGGGCCCAAATACCCAAGTCGCCAACTGTCCAGCCGTTAGCCCACTGCCTCAGATGGCGCTGGATTTTCACCTAGGTTCCGGCATTCCGATTATCTTTTAGACGAACATTTTTATAATTCACCTTCAACACCTACATCCGGAACGGAACGGCCATGGAAAATCCTAAAGACAAATTGGAAACCCTTTTCGCAATGCAAACGGAACTCAACGACCGGATTTTCATCAAGAAGGGCATTCGTGATGGCGAAGGGAAAACCCTGACCATGGCGACGCTTAAGACCGAAGCGGGCCAGGCCGATCTCGGGCCCAATACCAAGGTGAACGAATGGCTCGGCAAATATTTACAGGCCATGGATGATGAATCGCGTGAGCTCAAAGAAGAATTGCTTTGGAAATGGTGGTCCAAAGATCATCTCGATATGCAGAATATTCGAGTTGAAATTGTGGACCAGTTGCACTTCTGGATTTCCCTTGCCTTAACCGCTGGGATGGATGCCGAGACCGTGTTCAATGTCTACATGCAGAAAAACGCCATCAATCACGCCAGGCAAGAGAGCGGCTACTCCAAGGCCACCAAAACCGAAGCGGACAATCAGGCTGTAAAGATTTAGTTGGTGTAGGTGGTACAGGCGCTATCCAGATCACGGACAAAAAGATCGGTACCCAGCAGGGTCTCTTCCAGCTTGATGTCCAATGTCGACTTTTCCGCTCCTGTCGCGCTTACACATTGCGCGTAAGGGACAACTTGATCGGCAGATGGAGTGGCTGGGGCATCGAGTAAGCTAGGAACCAAGAAAGACCCATTCACAGAATCTTTTAGCCCACCAGAAATGCGTGAAAGGATTGTAGGGGAGGCCTCTAGTGGCCGCAGGTTGACCAATGTCCCACCGCGGATGGAATCGCAAGATCGCAGTGCGGCACTTACACGGATGGAATCCTTAAGTAAGACACCCCCGGCTGCATTTCCGGTATCAAAACTTATTGGAGTAGCATCGATTAGTAATTTACCTGATGAATCCTTATGGGCTTCCGTGCAAGTATAGACTACCATAAAACTCGCCAATCCCGATACTACCGGTAACAATACTACCGGCGCCGATGTATC
>JAYUHW010000102.1:0-14717 GCA_043766615.1 Fibrobacteria bacterium
GGGTATTCACAAAAAGCAGCGTGGTTGTATGCTCAGTGATAAGCGTTTCAATGCGGGAATACACCTCATCCCACACTTCATTGGACATAACCGCAGTCAACGGTGAAGTTGGAATTTCAATTTGTACATCGAGTTTGCGCCGATGGCCCGTATCGATTATGGCGCAGGTACGAAAAGGAACGGCATCCACTGTCGGGCTCAAAGTAGGGTCCGCGACGGTACCTGCATCAGTACCCATTCCGGTAAGGAAACGGGCCACCTCTTCAATCGGCTTTTGGGTAGCGGACAGGCCGATGCGAACCATCGCCTCCGGCCCCTCAGAAGGGCGACCTGTCAAAGACTGCAACCGTTCGAGCGAGAGAGCAAGATGCGCTCCACGCTTTTCGCCTACCAGCGCATGGATTTCGTCCACGATAACGGTTTTAACTCGGCGGAGCATATCGCGGCCTCGGCGGCTGGTGAGCAAGAGAAACAGAGATTCGGGTGTGGTAATGAGGATATGCGGATTGGATTTGATCATGGCGGCCCGCTCGGAGGCAGGTGTATCGCCTGTACGCACAGCGACTTTCACGGCAATTTTTTTCAAATGAGAAGCGAAAATCTCGTCTTGAATTTCTTTCAGAGGTTGGTTGAGGTTCTTTTCAATATCATTGCTCAAAGCCTTTAGCGGAGAAATGTATAGAACCGAGGTTTCGCGGGCAAGTTTGTCGTTCCATGCCAGTTGAATTAAATCGTTCAAAATGGTAAAAAAGGCGGCTAAAGTTTTTCCCGACCCAGTAGGCGCGGCGATCAAGGTATGCGCTCCGGCACGTATGGCGGACCAAGCCTGTATTTGCACTGGGGTTGGCTCACCTAAAGCGCGGCGAAACCAGCTTGCCAGCGCAGGATGGAAAGGTGTCAGGGCGTCTGTGATTTCGACTGGCATTGGACTCCAGAGGAAATCTACATATTACTGCTCAATTGGGCAGTAATATGTTTTGGGCGCTATGTTATTGGGCCAATGACTTATGTTGGAAACCTGGGAGTTTCAGGGTTGATTGCAGTCCGAGTTGCAAATCGAATACGGGCCCGTCATGTTCGTCCCAACCCATTTCAGCCGCGCCAAAAACATGGTCGATAGGGCTCACGGTAATACAACCGGCTACATACTGGTGGTTTAATCCATCTTCACTTTTTCCAACTCCATCTTGCTCGTTGTACATTCCGTCCCAGCGCCCTGCCAAGGAAACCATTTTGCTGAGGGAGTAGGAGAGCCCTATTGCAAATCCGCCTTTGGCGATATCGTCTTCATCCTTCCATCGCCACATGCCTTCCGCATCCGCAGAAAGAGAACCTAGAGTCAAATTTACGGCACCGTCAATGGCTTGCCTTTTTCGGGAAGCCTGAATCGCCAGTCGGGAAAGGGATCCTTCGGGTGCATAATCGATATTCACAATGGCATTGGGGTCACTGGATCGCGTCGAATCTACACCGGTAACGAGTGAGGTAAGTCCAAAACCAAATGTCATGGCGTTATGATTTGTAAGCACGGTAACACCCGCATTGCGAACCTCTCCGAAATCAAACATCATGGGCAGACTTACCATGCGAGTGGTCAAAAGACTGGCGTTGAATGCCTGGCGCCCAAAAATCACTTTTCCCTTTGGAAGCGTCCATTGGCCTACGGCCTGATACAGCACAATGGAATCCGGCTTGGTCGCTGAAAGCAAAGTGATCGAACCTTCCAAGTTTTCCTGCACGTGAACGACGGAAGATAGTTCCACTCGGCTTAAATCTGCTTCCGTACTCTCCCAATCCTTAACTTTATTGGCACCATCCAAGGTCAATAATCCACCTAGTTCCATAGCCTCTTTATCTTCATGAGGTGTGTCCCCGTGCGCGGTGATACTAAACGCAGCGAGAAGCAAGCTAGAACAAACAAGAGAATTTAATTTTATAACCATGTTCATCTCCATGAAAAAAATTTGGTTTCACTATGAATGGACAACAACAAAATGAACAACGACAATACGCGGATTAAACCACGAATTTTTGCACTTGACTCCGCAATTCCCCAGCCAATTTTGTAAGGGAGTTGATATCTTCGCGAGTTGCGCTCAAAGTTCGATTATTATCTTCGGACCGACTGGCGACCTGGGATATATTGCGTGCGATATCCGTACCTTCCTTGGCAGCCATGGTCAAGGTTTTAGATATTTCCGAGGTCGTGGCACTTTGCTCTTCAACGGCAGAGGCTACACCATTTTGCGTATTGTGAATTTCCGTGATGATTTTGGATACTTCATCTATGCTGATGGTTACGGCTGAACTGTCTTCTTGGATTGCGGAAACTTTGGCGGCGATATCTTCCGTCGCTTTAGCAGTTTGGCGCGCAAGCTCCTTTACTTCCCCGGCAACAACTGCAAACCCCTTTCCCATTTCACCTGCACGGGCTGCTTCAATGGTGGCATTCAAGGCCAAAAGGTTGGTTTGCTCCGCAATAGAAGTGATCAGCTTGACGATATCACCAATTTGTTTGCTGCTCAATGTCAATTTACCAATTTGAGTCACGGCAGTTTCAGAACGCTTTTGGGCGCTCTCCGCAATTTGCGTTGCTTTATTGGTTTGCAAGGAAATTTCTCGAATAGTCGCCTGCATTTCTTCTGCGGCCGCAGCCAGAATGGTGAGCTTTCCGACGACGCCATCCAAACTCTGATTGGCCACGGCAGCCTCCTTTGCCGTGGAGGAAGTATTTTCAGAAACAATATTGCTGCTTCGAGTCAATTCCGCAGTGCTGGATTTCATTCCATCCATCCCTGATAAAGTTGATTTTAATACGGACTGCATGCTTTCTAAGGCAATATTGAGGGAGTCCGCGATCATTTCAAGCTCCCTGCCCCCTTCACGAACCGCTCGAATAGTCAAGTCTCCCGTTCCCATTTTCTTGATCACGGCAACGGTATTTTCCAAAGGCAGTACAATCAACCGAATCAAGTATAAAGCAAGGCTGATAACAACAGTCATGATGGTAATGAAAAGGATGATGGCAAAATTTCGATGTTTTTGGGAATCGGCATTGCCTCGGATAACAGCTTGATCCGCTACATTTTCCATCAATTCTCCAAATCCGGCCATGGAACCTTCTAAGTCTTCAAATAAAGCTTGATAACCAGGCAGTGCGGCTTGCGCTTCCTTTTGCTTGCCCTCCATACCTAGGCGGGCCACTGCTGAAGTCATTTTCGCATAGGCTTCAATTTTTGGGCGCAATTTTGCCAGGGTATCATTCACGGCACTGGGAAGTGGAAGCGAATCAACCACATGGGCAAAAGTCAAGAAGTTCTGACCCATTTCATCGGCTTCCTTGGCAATATCACGGCCTTCCTTTAGTGAAGGGATATACATGGATAACACTGCTCGAAAAACAGTTGCACGCATGCCATCGTGCATCATATCCATGAGAATAGCGTTTCGGGTTCCCGGTAATTGCGTTGAACCTAGGTTTTTCATTCCTTTAGTGAGAATGCTTTGCCCGTATAATCCCGCACCGCCAAGGACCGTCATGCCAAATAGAGAAACAAGTGTCAGCATGATCACTTTGCCTCGAATACTCAAGGACTTGAGAAAGAAAATTGGATTAAACATAAGACCTTCCGGTTGGTGTGGAATAACTTGCCCGGGGTGTTTTGGGGCAGACACTTTTATTTGTCATAGTGACAATCATAGAGCGAGGCCTATGCCAATGCAATGATTATTTTTGGAAAGGCAAAAAATGAAAATTAAATGGAAATTGATACGGATGGTTATTTTAAACGGGTGGACAAAAATGGGTAAAGTAAGTTCCAAATTTAATTTTTAGCCGAACAATTTCTACTAAAATTATTCGACAAAATGTGATCCAGTTTCAATTATAGAGTTTAAAGACTTTACATATTAGTTGCTGCGCTGCGCGTCCAGGCGGTACTCTAAACCTGTGGACAACGCCTCAATTTATTCCGTCTAAATTATGCGCATTTCAAGTATTGATTTTCGGTATCTTCAGGATTCGTTGGTGCGCGTGGCTTCCATTCGTTTGGAAGATGGTAAGTAGGATTTGGCAGAGTCCCGATTGAGTCGCTTATGCACTCAAGAGAATATCCCTTCAATGGAAGCTTTTTTCGCAAATTTGCGCACGGATAAAACCGGCAGGCTGGTTTCAAAATTAATCGAAGCGATGACTACGCATGAGACCTATTTCTTCCGGGATGTGCATCCATTTGAGGCCATCAAATCAAAAATTATTCCTACGTTGATGGCGCTTCGGGAAAGAGAGAGAAGCCTGCGCATATTGAGTGCAGCGTGTTCCACGGGTCAAGAAGCCTACAGTATAGCCATGCTTATCGCAGATAGTTTTCCTGATTTAGCAAATTGGGCAGTGGAAATAGTTGGCACCGATTTATGCGGGGAAACTGTCGCCAAAGCTGAAAAAGGAGTCTACACCGGTTTTGAAACGGCGCGTGGCCTGCCGGAAACACTCCAATCTCGGTATTTTGAAGCATCAGAAAAAGGCTGGACACTAAGGCAGAAAATCCGGTCCAAGGTACAGTTTCAGAAAATGAATATTTTGAATGATTGGTCTTTGACAAGGCGTTTCGACCTCATTTGTATTCGCAATGTCCTCATCTATTTTGAAGATGCCGAAAAAAAGAAAATTTTGCAAAACGCATCCAAATTTTTACAGCCAGACGGGTATTTGATGCTTGGCTCTTCCGAAACCATCTTGAATTTAGGGCTTGGATTCAGAGAAGAATCGATTGGCATTACTAAAGTATTTCGGATGGGGACAACCTAGCTTGGCTTGGTTGAAATGAGCATATTAGGACAAGTACTTTTAGTCAGCCAAGGGAAAGCGCAAGGTAAACTCCGTACCTTCATTGACTGCTGACGTCACGACCAGTGTCCCATGGTGTGACTCAACTGTAGCCAGCACATTTGCCAAACCCATGCCATTGCCATTTGGGCCTTTGGTGGTGAAAAAGGGGTCGAAGATCTTTTGTAATAGTTCCTTAGGAATGCCGCAACCTGTATCCTTGATGGAAACCACAACAGTTTCGGAATTTTCCAGAATGGTGCTCACGGTAATTTGTCCGCCACCTGGCATGGCATCGCGCGCGTTTAGGAATAAATTGAAAAGCGCATTCTGAAGGGAACCGGTAAAACCAAGAATCCTGGAGGATTTTGCGTAGAGCTGCATAATAATTGTGATATTGGGTTGCATGGAACCGCCAATTAGGCCAATAGCTTGCGAAATCAACGCATTCAAGTGGATAGGCTCACGGTGAGCCTTATCTGGCCGCGCTAAAGTTTGCAAATCCTTGATGGTGGCTTGTGCCATTTCTCCAGCACTGATAATGTGTCGCGCGTATTGTTGTGCTGACTTTGCATGGGAAAATCCGGAAACTTTTTCCATATCAAATAGGATCAGCTCGGCAAATCCGGAAATGGTGCCTAAGATATTATTGAAATCGTGAACAACGCCCGCAGTAATTTTCCCAAGGGTTTCCATTCGACCTTTATCATTAATGTTTTCAATGTTCCAATTGCAATGGGTCATTTTTGCAAACCTCTTTGTTCTTCAGTCAATTGCATTGTGCGTAGCTTGCCTTTAACTCTCGCACTGAAATCCTTCATTTGTACGGGCTTGTCCATATAGTCGACTACGCCATACCGGAGCAGTTCAACGACTGTTTTTTTAGTTGCAAATCCAGTTACCACGATAATCGGAACAGAGCGCTTCAATAATTTCAATTCCGCTAATAGTTCCAGACCTGAGATGTCGGCCATTTCCAAATCCAAGACCATCAAATCGACTTGGGGATGGGCTTCATCTACCAGATTCAACCTTTTCAAAGCCTCCCTTCCAGTGCCCGCATGAAGTACCTGCATGCCATCCATTTCCAGAATCAACCCCATCGTTTCCCTGGCTTCTTTATCATCATCAACCAGTAAAATCAGCATACATCCTCGCCTATCTGTTTGATCCAGCCAGCTCTAAATGGAGGCTTGAAAATTAAGAAGCGAGGATTGTGCCAGATGGATTGGGTACTTCAAAAACTCTGAAGACCGGACTCATCGGCAGAATTACGTGCAAGTCAAAAATTAGGGGTGGATAAAATCGGAATTATTGGCTAAAAATCAGCCGGTTAAATAGACGCTTCGGATTCTTTTACTTTGGTGCGAAACGTCTGACGCGCCATACCGATCATTTCCGCAGCCAGGGATTTATTGCCATTCGTTCGGCGCATGGCCTCGTTTACCAATGCCAATTCCACTTCTTTGATCGTGGGCAGTGGGGATGGAAATTCTAATTTTGGATTTTGTTCAACGGGTTGTGGTTGAATTGAGCGCAACGGAATGGAAAGACCAGTTGATTCTTTAAACGAAGCGCAAGAGAGTACACCACCTTGATGTCGGCTGACGGCATCATATACCATTCCTTGCAGTTCTCTAACATTACCTGGAAAGGCATAATTGGCGAGGAGTATGGCCAGTTCCGGTGGGGCCGTTGGTTTGGCTTTGTTTTGTTCCCTTGAAGCTTTTTCCATAAAATAATTTGTTAATACCGGGACATCATCCATGCGTTCACGCAAAGGCGGAATATGAATGTGGTGAGATTTTAAACGATAAAACAAGTCCTTACGAAAACGTGGATCCGCTTGCAGTTCCTCCAAGGAGCGGTTTGTAGCTGCAACAATGCGCGTATTAGTGTGTTCCTCCGTTTCCTGACCAAGTCTGTAAAAAGTGCCCTCTTGTAAGAGGCGGAGGAGTTTAACCTGCGATTCCAATTTCATATCGCCTATTTCATCCAGAAACAATGTGCCATTGCGAGCTCGATCAATTAAGCCTTTGCGATCTTTTTGCGCACCTGTGTAGGCTCCTGCTTTATGGCCGAATAAAGAATCGCTGAACATGGCATCGTCAATGCCCGCACTATTTACACAAACAAATTCACCAGTACGTCCACTGGCTAAATGCACCGAATTGGCAAAAAGCTCTTTGCCTACTCCTGTTTGACCGGTCAGTAGAATGGGTAATCCTGTAGGCGCAACAGCTTCGATATATTTGAAAATGTTCGACAACTTGCGATCCTGGGTAATAATTGAAGTGAAGCAAGCGGGTTTTGAAAGGGTGTCGTTCAATACCCCGCGTGCCAAGCGCTGTGTTTCCACCTGGGTTGCTTTGAAGTCCAATGCCCGATGGATACTTGTGAGAAAGCGTTCCAAATTTACGGGTTTCAGGATATAGTCAAACGCGCCTTTCTTCACACAGGTAACGGCTGTTTCTACGTCATTAAGTCCCGTCATCATTATTACCGTCACATCAGGAAATTTTTCTGTAATCTGTTCGAGTAATTCCATCCCGCTTAAATGCGGCATGGTGATATCCAGAATGGCAATGGCCCATGGATGGCTGTGGAAAATTTCCAAGGCCCGCCGAGAGTCGGAACAGGTGATTACATTTTCAAACCCTTTAATTTGCAATGCCATCGCTTCCGATGCCAGTAATTGTTCCTCGTCATCAACTATGACAATTGGCATTTCCGAATGATTTGGATGCGTCATTTTACTTTTTCCTATGTCCGATCGATGCTCGCAGGTATTTTAATGACTACCGAAGTACCGCGATTCACTTCAGATTTAAAGTGGATTTCTCCATTGTGTTCTTTAATAATTCCATAGGATACCGATAGCCCCAGACCGGTTCCTCCTTGATCGCGTTTTGTAGTGAAAAATGGATCGGCAATTTTACCTAATAGTTCAGGGGAAATTCCTCTCCCCTCATCTTCCACACGCAAAACCACTTTCCCTTGTTCCGCGTCGAAGTCGGTCACGATGGTTATTGCTTTGGTCCGGTTTTCCAAGGACTGGCAGGCATTTGTAATCAAATTGATTACCACTTGCTCCAGTTTTTGAAAATTTCCTTTTATTCGTGGGACATTATCGCCATGGTTAATGGAAAAGTTGTCGGTCGATTTTCGGATTAAGTTATCGACGATGGATACGGCCGCCTCTATGACTTTAGAAATAGCAATGGATTCCGAAATTTCACCGGTATCGATACGCGCAAAATCCTTAAGATTATCGACTATGCGCTTAATCCGCTTGGATCCTCCGGCAAGGCCACGTATCAAAGTTTCAATTTGACTTTCCGCCTTCTCATAAGGGATGTTAGCCACCTTCCATGCAGGCGTTTTATTGGAATGCTCTCGCAGAACTGGCGCCAGGTGACCCCAGATGGTTTCTAACACATCGGCATTCAGCATAATGAGGTTGTTGGGATTGTTTATTTCATGGGCGACACCGGAAACCATCATGCCTAACGAGTTCATCTTGTCAGCCTGCAGTAACTGTTGTTGATGCAAGCGCAAATTTTCTTGAGCTTGTTTAAATTCGGTGATGTCCCAATTTGTCCCCAACATGCGAATGGGATTTCCCGAAGTATCCCGTTGCACGACTCCCAACGCCCTTATATTGCGAATGGTACCGTTAGGCCAAAGTACCCGGAATTCAGTGTCAAAATCTTTTTCACCGCGAATGGCTTTGTCTACCTCTGCCTCCGCAAAGGCTTGGTCTGCCGGATAAAGACCCGATTTCCATGCTTGATACGCGCCTCCAAATTGTTCGCTAGAGACGCCATATAGTTTGAACATTTGTTCATCCCAAGTAAGTCTATCCAAAACCAAATCGAAATCCCAAACTCCTACACCACCCGCGCGGGTAGCAAGGGAAAGACGCTCGGTAACTTGCCGAAGCGCTTCTTCGGCTTTTTTGCGAATGGTAATGTCTTCACCAGAGCTTAAAGTTCCGACAATAACTCCTTGCCGGTCTTTTAAAATTGCATTGTGCCAAGCAATTTCACGCAATTCACCATTACGTGTCACCACTGGATTTTCCAGGTATTCCGTCCCGGCTAATTCACCAGACATCAATCGAAGAAAAAAGGGAAACACCGTTTCCAATCCTTCCGGTTGTGGCAAGCAGGTTGAGAACCAGGAGCGGCCCAATAAGTCTTTTTCATCCCAGCCTAATAGCTCACAACCTTTTCTATTAATCGAAGTTATTTCGCCTTTGGCGTTCAAGGCAATCACCATAGTTTCAATCACATTTAAATAGGTTTGTGTCAGCTCGCGTTCCTCATTCAAGGCGGCCTCGGCCAATTTATGGGCGGTAATATCCTGGAAGGCCCCGATCAGCTTAACAACTTTTCCATCCTCCAAAATAGCCGAGCCAATGGAACGCGTCCAAATATGGCGACCTTTGGCGGTAATCAATTTCAATTCCACATCATAGGGCGTGCCGTGGTCAATGGCGTTTTTTACCGCTTCCGTAATGATGGGTTGCGATTCTGGAGCATAATAATTTATGGCTTCGGTTACTGATGGAGCAATGTCATTCTCGATTTCAAATATGCGACAAGTTTCCTGTGACCAGTAGAGTTTCATTGTTTTGAGATCTAAATCCCAGCCGCCAATTTTCGCGATATTGCCGGTGCGTTGTAGCAAGTCCGTTGACGCTTGCAGACTTTCTTGGATATGGTATTCCTCGGTTACATCGCTAAAAACCAGGACAACGCCAACAATTAATCCATTTGCATTGCGAATTGGAGCAGCGCTGTCGGATATTTGAAATTCTTTGCCATCACGCGATATCAATGCCGTATGGTTTGCAAGGCCAACAATCTGGCCTTTTTCCAAAACCAATTCAACTGGATTTACAGATGGCTCTCTTGTTTTGGAGTTGACAATATGGAAGGCTTCGGTAAGTCGCCGTCCCTTGGCTTCGGTTAATTTCCATCCAGTCATTCGTTCCGCAGTATCGTTCATTCTGGTGATTTTTCCTGCAGCATCAGTGGCAATAACGGCATCGCCGATGGATTGCAAGGTGACGGAAAGATTGGCTTCGCTGATTCGCAAAAGATTCTCAGCCTGCTTTCGATCACTGATGTCGCGAACGACCACCTGCACGACCGACTTACCTTTTAAACTGGATTCATTAAGACTGCAATCCGAAAAGAAATTGGACAAGTCCTTTCGACGCATCAGCATTTCCATGGAAAGCGATTTTCCGCTCAAGGCGATTTTTCTGGTATGGGCAACAATAGATTCGGCGGTTGAGCCGTCGGGTTGGACAGGTTCAATCAGTTTAAGGGTTGGGAATCCTATCAAGGCCTGGCGTTGGCAACCAAAGAGTTCTTCCGTACGTCGATTGCATTCAATTATGATTCCATTTTCAGCGATAATTATAGCGTCACCGGCGGATTCGAAAAGGGTGCGGTATTTTGCCTCGCCTTCAATTAAGTCGATTTCCGCTTTTTCCCGTTCACTAATTTCCCTTTGGACTTGGGCATGTCGAGAGTCTAGTTGACCAACCATTTGTTCAAGTGATTCGCGAAGGTCTTCCAATTCCCCATAGAATCCATGGCTTGGTTTAGTTCGGAAGCCCGCGGTGACTGCGGCGGCATAGGCTTTAACTTGGCGCAAGGGTTTGAACACCCAGAACCTAAGTAGTAGGAAAATGCTCAAAATCAAGACCAAGTCCAGAAGAAAAATGGAGCCGATGGTCCATAAGAAGGAACGCTTTAATCGTTGTGCCTCAAATTTTGAAGTTGCATACAGCGTTACGGTTGCGAGGGTTTTATCTAACAGGCTGATAGTGCGTTTTTGCACCAAGAAATCGACAACGGGGAATTCTTTTTCAACTTTTTGTACCGCCCAATTTTCGTCTCGATTCCGTGCACTGAGGATGGTATCCGAATTTGCGGTTTTTATCACTAATCCGAATACGGTCGAATCGTGCATGATGCTTTCAACGATGTTTTCTATTTGGGGACGGTCAAAATTCCAAACGGGTAGGGTCAAGCTGATCGCTATGCGATCTGCTTCCATATTCAGAAAATCCTGTAATGCCTTCAGTTCCCTACTCTTTGAAGTAAAGTAATTGATTGAGGTGAATACGCATAATAAACAGGTGGTAATGGTTACCAAAGCAATGGTGACCATGGTTGTAATCGAGTATTTTTTAGAAAGCAAAATTAGAGCCTCATTTATAAGTGGAGGGATCAAACCATAGGCGTTTATCTGCGAAAGGGGTTTGAAGGTCTAAAAACGGATTGTCAATTTTAAAAACTTTGCGATGATTCAATTTGAGCCGTTCAATTTTTTGCCTTTGGTATTTGTTAAATATCCGATCATAAGTGCCATCCTTAATCATCATTCGCATTCCTGCTTCGGCTCTAGTTGCTAAATGCTTGCCTTCCGGGGTTTTGGAAAACCAAAAGTACATCGGCAAGGGGTAGTAAAAAAGCAGGTTTTCCTCAATGAAAAGGTCTGGGTACTTGGAAATTCGATCGTCATATTCTCCAGTTATTTCTACTGCAGCCCTTAGAAATAAATCAAATCGTTTTTGAATCAACATTTCAAACAGTCCCTCATAGCTGGAACCCGTAACTACTTTAAATTGATTGGCCTTTAAAATATCCACATCAATCCAACCTTGGCCAAGACCAAAAGTGAATTTTCTGAGGTCGTTCAAAGTTTTGATTGATTTAAATAAATCCTGATTTTCCTTTCGAATTAAAAAAAGGCAATAGCCGCCAAGATTTTTGTCGACGGGAATGCGGATTGGAATAAGATTGGTTTCAAAATCCGGCTTGGTACTCAAGTACATCACGGTAAGCTTGCCTGTAGCGTTCTTCAATTCATGCACTTGTCGGACTTCCGTCATGAATTCCGACGGAAATAATTTATATGGTCCAAATTGTTCAAATGTTTTATCCAATGCCGTTCGCAATATTTCCCAATGATAGAGATAACGTTGATCCTGTTGAGATTCCGGAGGATGATAGATATACCTCATCGTGTCCTGTGTATCAGATGGCATTGCGTTGCTTAAAAGTATCAGGGTAAGAAAAAGGAGGTGAAGAAACTGGACCGAATTCCGAATGTGCAAGTTTGCCTGCCTCAAACCAAAATCAACCATGGTTAATTTCCTGCCGATACCAATGTCGTGAGTTTCTATAAACCGGTTCATTCCAAAGATATACAGAAAAGTGTACTATACATTGTTGAAAATTTATTCACCCCTTTTTCACTTCCCCTGCTTCACGCTTAAATAGCCTAAGCCATTGTATTTTCTGGATTTACCAGGTGATTTTTGTAACGGCACAATACTTGCGACTTAACCTTTCCATAGCATTTGCCTTTTTGGTGAAGGAGCGTTATGGAAATGGAATTGCAAAAATGTGAATTTGAGGAGTTCCAATCCCTCATTTATCGCGAATGCGGCATCAAACTCGAATCCGGCAAAGAACACCTTATACAATTCAGGCTGGCCCACCGGTTAGAAGAATTGGGTATTCTTGGGTTCCGCGCTTACCTCGATTTGGTTAAAAGGCCGGAAGGCCGAACCGAAATGGGCCATTTGCTGGACGCCATTTCAACGAATGTGACTTATTTTTTTCGCGAGCCCACTCATTTTGAATTCGTTCAAGATTTAGTTTCAGACTGGAGCAGTCAAGGGAGAAAATCCTTTAATTTTTGGTCAGCTGCTTGCTCTTCTGGCGAAGAGCCATATTCATTAGCCATGGCATTGGCTGATTGTGGCTTGCCCGCAGATAGAGAATTAAAAATTCAAGCTTCGGATCTTTCCTTGCAAATTCTTGAACAAGCCAAAAGAGGGATTTACGCCTCTTCAAAATTGGCGAATCTTCCACCTGGATTCCAATCCAAATACTTCGATGCTATTGCAGATCAAAATTTCAGTATTAAGCCTAAGTTGAAGGAAAATATTGTTTTCCATCACCAGAATTTGATCGTCCCACCCTATTTAATCAATGGTCCCTTGGATGTAATCTTTCTCCGCAACGTCATGATCTATTTTGATCTTCCACTTCGGAATCGTATTATAAACGAGTGTCACCGACTTCTAAGACCTGGAGGTATTCTGCTGCTTGGCCATTCAGAATCCTTACGTGGTTTGGAGACTCCATTCAAATGCATTAAACCATCTTATTATTTAAAGGCGTGAACCCACCCACCTTGTTGATTTTTCTTTCTGCTTATTTTTGCTGACGGATCTTCCTTCCCCTTCATTTGCAGATTATCTTTAACGGATAACATCCCGAGGAACCTATGCAAAGAAATTTATTTTTGAAACTCTTGACACTGTTCATTGCTAGCGGGATATTGATGATGTTTTCAGCTTGTGAAAGCACTACCACAGATCCCACAGTTGTGAGTAATACGCATCCTGTTTTGGTTAATGCGTGCTCGTTGCTTACCACCAGTGAAGTTGTCGCGATTTTTGGAAAACCGCTGCTTTCAGCAAAGTTGGATACGTCTTCCGGATATATCACCCACTGTGTATACTCAGGCAGTATCGACTCTGGCTATTTTCTTCCCACCCATTTGGATTTGACTGTCGTCACTACGGCCGGGCAACAGGCTCATCTTGGACCCAGTATGAATGTTCCCGCCTATTTCGCTTCCTTAAAGACTTCACTAACGCCTGCCAATGAACAACCGGTCGCCGGTATCGGCAATGATGCTTTCTGGTACAGTAAATCCGGGAAGTTCTATTTTTACAAAGGCGATGTTTCCGTGGATATTATGTATCGGCCCCACGGAACACCTATTGTGGATACATCCGCAGCGGCGCGAGATGGTTCCATTTTGGCCGGACAGGGTGCAGCGGCCAAGTTATAGCGAAGTATTTATCCTCCCTTTCTGACCTGAAATGTTAATTGAGCTGAGGAGATTGGCGAGCCACTAGCAGTTCCAGTTTAAAACCTGTAATTGTATTGGCTATAAAAACGATTTGTCCCACATGTTAGGAAAAATGAGACAGGCTCCTCGTCAGAGCGCTTGCACTACCGGATCTGTTGGCTGGTTCCCATCAAAAATTCTCATGCCGCTTCCATTGGTCTTCTGATCCAGATGTGTCGATGAATTCCGACGGCGTGCGTCTTTTGCATGCGGTCTTACCAGCCTAGTCTCCAGAAAGTACCGAAAGGATAGGGACAGCGTGTTACCTGACTTGCCGGCAAAAGGTCTTTATACCCAAGAACGAAAAAGGCCTATAGGCAGCTTCTTTTTGATTTGACAAATTATAGATTTTTGGCCTAATTGCCATTTTGGCCATATTTTAGGGTTGGCACCCTCGTCCTGGGAGATTGGTCTGAATACTCTTACCGACTTAACATCGAGCCAAAGTTCCCAAACAAAACCGCCAGTCGGTTTCGTCAGTCTCCCACCGCAATTTAAAATCGAGACCATTCCTTTTACCAGTGGTGATGGCATGCTCTGCAATCTCATGCGGGTGCGGGACCCCGCTGGGTCATCCCGGGGGCCGGTGCTTTTGGTGCATGGCGCAGGGGTGCGTGCGCAAATTTTCTCCGCGCCAACCCGTGTCAATTTCGTCCGTTTCTTATGCGAACGTGGCTATGATGTCTGGTTGGAAAATTGGCGTGCCAGTATCGATCTCCCTTTCAATCGTTGGACCTTGGATCAAGCCGCTTTGTACGATCATCCCGCAGCGGTGCGCAAAGTGGTGGAAAGCACGGGAGCGGCGAACATACCGGCCGTCATCCATTGTCAGGGATCCACCAGCTTTACCATGGCCTTGATGGCTGGGCTGTTGCCACAGGTCAAAACCGTGGTGAGCAATGCTGTATCCTTGCATACGGTGGTGCCGTGGCTGTCAAAG
>JAYUHW010000103.1:0-20726 GCA_043766615.1 Fibrobacteria bacterium
CAAGGACGGCGACTTAGATTTAGTCGCAGGCAAGCGCTGGCGCGGACACTCGGCATTCGATGATCCTCTTTCCGAAGATTCCCTATTCGTCTACTGGTATGAAAAAATTCCAACCAGGCCTTATTGGAAACGCCATGTCATTACCTACGGAGAAAATATCGGTGCCGGCATGAAAATCGGAATTGAGGATTATGATGCCGATGGCGATCTGGACCTAGTTGTAAGCGCCAAGAATCAAGAAGGCAAAGGCGGTGGACCTTTTATATTCATGAACATGTATCCAGCAACCGTTGCGGAGACGGATATTCCAGCTGGAAAAATCCTGACCTTCACCAAGCAGAAAATCGACAGCGCCATGAATTTCACTTGCCTCTTTGCGGACATCAATAAAGATGGAAAGCTGGACATCGTCGGGGGAAACAAATGGTACGAAGCGCCCACTTGGATTCCACATACCTTCCGCACATTGACCGATGACGGATTTGCCGATGTCATCGATGTAGACGGTGATGGCTGGATAGATGTTGTGACCGGCAGCTATGGCAAAGGGCTTTCCTGGTGGCGCAATCCAGGCGCAGCGCCCAGCACCGCGTGGGTGGAAAAGGTTGTAGATGCCCAAGGCAATTATGAGAACGGCATGCTTTGGGATGTGGATGGCGATGGTAAGGCAGCCGAAATTGTAACGTCTTCCTATGGCAAGCCAGTACTTTGGTGGGAAATAGTAGCTGGGGTTTGGACTTCCCATCCTGTTTCCACCATCATTTGCAATTTTGGAGCCGGCGTCGGCGATGTCAATGGCGATGGCCGGCCGGATATCATTCGTCCCAATGCCTGGTTCGAAGCTCCCGCAAATCCGCGTACTGGAGTTTGGATTGCGCATGAAATCGCCATTGGCGCAATAGATGATAGGCCCACGGCTCCAAATGCCATGGCACCGCAATGGTTCACGTCCAATACCATTGGCAGAACCGGTCATACGGGTCAGATTTATGTGTATGATGTGGATAAGGATGGCCGAAATGATATCATCGCCGCTTCTGCCCATCGCGTCGGAATTTTCTGGTATCGGCAAACGGCAGCCAAAACCTTCGAACGGCAAACCATCGATGGCACATGGTCGCAGGCTCATGGATTGATTTTCAAGGACATGGATGGGGATGGCGATCCGGATCTCGTAACCGGCAAATGTTTCAAAGCCCAAGACGTGGACCCACAAGTCAATAATCCACTAGAGCTCGATTGGTACGAACTGACACCCGGCAAAACCAAGCAATGGATCAAGCACGAAATATCCTATAACGAAGGAATAGGGTCTGGATTTACGCTTGGCTTGGCCGATATAGACGGGGATAAAGATATGGACCTGGTGGTCACAGGCAAATTCGGGGGACCTTGGTTATTCACCAATACGACGGGTTCCACCAGCGTGCGCCCGCAAATCGGAAACAAAATCAGCGGTGCCAAAACCTATTTTGACAAGGGTTGGATCAACGTGACAGGAAACGCAAAAGAGGGACGCGATGTCAGCGGCAAGAAAAGAATCGATCGCGTCCCTGTCAAATAACGAGTCGGTCTAACTGCGATAAGCCTGTCTACCGTGGCCTTGGATGGGAATCCCTTGCGAGGCCAACACTTCATGCTGCAGTGCGTACATGGCGGCTGCGGCTTCATCGATGGCTTTTGTAAAGGCCAAGGAGCCTTTCAGGATCGGCGCTAGCTTGGCCTTGTCCTGAATGCGGGCTTTGGGATATTCATGCTCCACGATTAGAAATGTTTTCGATGCATCGATATCGAGCAGCTCCCGCGCCGCCAATTGATGATCGAGCCAATCCACGGATCGGTTTTGCAAATAGGCCAGTGGATCATGACGGGCCGTTCCTGGCAGTTCATGTTCAGCCAAGATCACCTGCTTTTTCCAGGCATTTCCCTGGTCTGCAGGATTGGTTGACGGCTTGCCGTTTTTCCAATCACCACGTTCCATGGTTTGTCCGCCATAACCCCAAGCCGAGACGCCTTTGGCATCCGTAACCTGCCCTTTGACATGGAATCCTGCAATCAAGAAATTATACCCTTCGTCTTTCAGATACTGGAAGAGCGAGCGCGTGTCCTGGCCCATCAGAATCGCATGGGACGGGTCGTAATGGATCCGGAACTGATCGCCGACACTGTGCTTGGCGCAAATTTTATGCAGCGCAATCCAAGGACCTGGAGCGTAGGCAATGTTGTTATGCCATTTGTCGGTGACATTCCAGCCGGGCATGGGACATTGCTCAACCCGATAGACCAAGCCACGGCTTTTCGCTTCCTTCAGCAAGGGGATGAAAACTTCTTCGAACATGACCAAGTTCTCGTCCATATCGATTTCATAATTTCTGCCGACAAATCCACATACCGCATCCGTGCCCAAGAGCACAGCGGCATCAAAAACCCGCAACATGAAATCCATTTTCTTCTGCCGGATTGCCGCATTTGGATGGAGTAGGTTGTCGAAGTAAGCCAAATCAGTAAGTCCTACACCGGTTGATTTCATTGCCGCCTGCACTCGCGCCGCGCGCTGCTTATCAAAAGGCTTGCGCAAATCCAAGGTGTTGGCAACCGGGTCCAGAAGCGCCTCTGCAGGCACATCGCTTTCGCTGGGATGCAAGGCCGCAGACAATTGGATATTTGGAGATCCAATTTCCTTGGAGAATTGCAGCCATTCCTCAATGGCCAGGTCCGGATCCGGATCGCGCTTGGCGCGCGGGGTCAGTTCTTGCAAGGCGGCGGTTAGTACGCCCATTTTCATTGGCTTCGGTTCAAAAAGTTTTGCGGCCATGGCATTCATTCCTTTTTCAGTGCAGCTTTAACCAGCATCGGTTCATTCTAAACCAACTTTTACTGGAAGCGAAAATATACAGAAATTTGGGGCCAATGGCCTTGGTTCTAGGGGGAAATCGTTGGGTTAGTCACCGATTGGCAAATGAAATCGAGCGCCATCGGCCAGCAGGATACGGAGAAACGCGTTCCGATCGACCCCTGGCAGCGTCCAAATTCCCGAATTGCCGGACGCTTTGGCGGAGCCAATCCAGGCTCCGCGCAAATTGAAGCAGTCAATGGCAATGGGCCGATGGGCCGAGAACCATGCACCACCTATTCGGCCATCATGAATCCACATTTCCGCTCCGCCCCAGGTACCGGCGACCTCACGGATTCCAGCCAACGAAATGAGCGTAAGTGTTTTAAGTGCCGCCTCAATGTCCGCGTTGGGCAGCGATCCATTCGTCACAATAGCTAACTCTGAGACTGTGAAGATCAGTCCATTGGAAACGATATAATACACTCGGAATTTCCCATTTTTTAAGGATACCGGGAAAAGCGACCCTCTAGAAATTTGGGCGCTTAATTTTGGCAGGCTATCGTATAAAAATTCTTGCCATTTTACGGGGTATTTTCCCAATGTCAATGCGGAATCTTTTCCCTTGGTGATGTGTCCTCCAAGTGAATCGGCATAGAATAAAGCGAGCGAATCCACATTGGGTGCTGTGGTTCCAGGCGTGCAGGATAAAAGGGCTATACCATATAGGCCTTGGCTTTTAGCAACAATGGATCCGGATTGAACCGTGTCCCAACCCGGTGAAAAAGTAATGGTGTAATTGGGTGCAGTGAGAAGCAAGGCATTGGCCTTGGTAGAAAATAGTCCGCCGACACAAAGAGTCAGCCCAATCCATAGCACATTCAGCTGCTTAAACATACTGTAACCTTTCCATGCATTCCTGAAAGTACAGGAACACATTCCCCTGGCCTCAATATATGCACCAAAAAGAATTCTCCCCTTGGAAAGTTTGGTCAAAACTCAAATCATTCAAAACTTGGGCAATTGGTGGTCCGGTACTCTTCCTAACGCATTACGCCATTCCGGTTTACTGGCTCCTCCGGGTGAAAAGAGCATTTTGGCCTGTATTCTTCGTAAATGGGGTTGTGGCGCATGGCTGGATGGATTGGGCGTCTGTCCATGCAAAACGGTGATCAGATTGGATTTGTCACGAATGGCTATAAAAGCGCCAAGTGGCGACAGGGATACGGCATTATTCTGCACCACCCCATTCACGTCTAGCCAGGATGAGCCAGGATTGGGATTCACCGTCAAGTTCGTGGCATTTACGTTGGAATAAAATGCGCTAGAGGGTCCGACAGTAGGATCCGCCGCAGGCAATGGGTATAAGGTGAGGTCGTCCAGCCAATAATGGGCCTGGCTTTTGCCCCAAATAAAATCCAACCGACATGTAGAATCCGATGCGGAAATTTCAAATGGGTCGCTAAAATTGTTCCAAGTTGTGCCAATTCGAAATTGAGCTGTAGCTGCCAGCTCCGCGTAATTTGGATTGGCCTTGCGGGGGAGAACACCGAGGTTAAAAGCTGCACTGGCGCGGGCAGAAAATTTAAGAAGGTAGCGTTCACCCTGTTTAACCGGAAAGCTTTTGGCGGCATACAGTAAAGGCGTATTGGTTGATGAATCGCCTGGGTAATCCAACTGCAAGCTTCCTCCATGTTCATTCGCATCATAGGTGACGGCAACGGGCGGTGTTGGCCATGCGCTCCAATTTTGGAGGTTACTGGAAAAATTGAATGTATAAATGGCGCGTCCAGCCGTATCCTGCGGCTGCAATTGTAAGGTGCGCTCCCAGACCAGAATTCCATTACGCTCACAACGGATGCCAAATGGGGTTTCGCGACATTCCAAATCATCTTGGTGTACGGCAAGCAGCGGACTGGCGTTGGCTTGATACAATCGTTCAGAATAAGGTGTCCCATTTTTGGAAGTAGAATAAAGCGTATTGGCTCGGACTACATTGCCATACATGTCGTTGGCACCGACAATTTCATCCCGCTGAGTGATCAATTGACCGAGGCGATTGCCGTAACTCAAATTATTGCGTACTGTGTCGTCCCGGTTGTTGTGCATATACAGACCTATGTCGGTTCCAGAAACCGAGTTGTTTTCGATGGTAACTTGATGCGTTCGGTCGTCTAAATAAATGCCCAGTGCAAAAGTAGAGTGATCGGGAATACCATCGGGTGCACCCACGCCGTCCAGCACAAGGTTGCCGCGTATCACGGAACCAGCAGATCCGGGCAAGGCGAAATCCGGACTCCAAGTATAAATTCCAGCACAATCATCCGTGGTCATACAGTGATGCCGTACCACGTTGTTTTCAATGTGGGTTCGGGCTCCGTTGAATCCAATTCCTATATAACCAATGGAATCCAAATTATTATTACGTACCACAACATCCGCTCCTTCGACATTAATGCCGCGGCCAGAACAACATAGGCCACCCAATCCCGTTCGTGTCAAGCGGCCCAATTCGGCAACGCCTTTGACTGTGTTTCCTGTGATTTGCGCACCATCACAGTAAATATCCATGCCGTAAACATTGGGTCCAATGATTACTGACTGATCCACCGTGATGCCTTGCCCATTGAGTTTTATGCCACTTGCAAGCGGATTTTCAATTCGCAATCGGCGCATGGTAAAATCATTTGCGTTTCCAATAATGCCGTCACCACCGTGGTTTTTTAAAATTAAATCCTGCATTACCGTAAAGCGAAGGGTTGCAATATCAACGCCTGGCCCAGGCCGAGAGGCTTCCAATGATTTTCCGTTCGGAGTGCCACCATCAGGTAGCCACACATAGAGAAGATGTGTGCTGGAATCCCAGTACCATTCCCCAGGGGCATCGAGCAAACTCAAGTGATTGTTTACCCATGCGCCCCAGCCAGATTTTAAGACGTAAATAGGCTTTCCGCCAATCGTTACGGAACCATTGGCGGTGTTAAATTGCGTGATGACATTCATGTTCCACGTCCAATGTTCACTACGAGCAAAAATGGTGGCACCTTGTAAGCTCATACCCGCTAAGCCTGCGCATTGAAAAACATTATCAGATGTAATAGTGGTAACCGGAACGGTTCCTTGATTGGGAAATCGGGCCAAGGTCAACGTTTTACCATTTAAAAAAAGCTGTTCTACCGAATCCGTAACGCTCGTACTCCATATATTTTCTTGATACTTGGTCCAAGGACCCGTAATAGGTTGCGAGCCGGTGATAATGGGCAACGGCCCACTTCCATAGGATGCAATGCAAACCGGCTTTCCCACCGATCCCGAGACGGTAGCCGCTTGGCCTAAAGCCAAGGTGCCGATAAAGGTACTGCCGCATTCAAATAAAACAGAATCCCCGGCCGAAAGCTGTAAGCCTTTAATTTTAGTCAGAGTGCGCCAAGGGGTTGTTATGCTTTGCGCTTGTAGTGACGAGCGAGCATCATCGCCACTGGTCGAACTAAAGTGATAGGTTGCCGCTGGGACAACTGATATAAGCGCTACAATGATTGATAGCAAAAGCCGTACGTTTGAATCAAGGTGGGCTTTATTGCTTTGAATGGATTCTAATCTATCACGCAAGTCTACCTCCGGAATGGGGTTTGCCTAGAAAATGAACTTAAGTCCAAGGCCGGATTTTTACCATCGCATTCGTAATAAGAACTAAGGCCAAAGTGGATTAGGGATAGCAATCGACTTTTGAATTACTTATTCTCTAAAAGCGATTGTGTACCGTCCATTCTGGGAGGAATTATACCATGAAATCCAGAAATAATTTTTGCTTAGCCGCGCTAATGATATTAATGCTTTTAATCCCTAAAGGGTTTTCCCAAACGTCCGGTTTTACAGTCCCAGCCACTCATCCACGATTATGGTGGAACCCCGCTCGCCTTGTCCAGGCAAAAACCTGGTTTGCCACGCATCCCTTTTCACCCAACAACAGCGATCCCTTTGGGAATGCATTGCGTTATGTGCTTACGGGCGATACCTTAAACGCCAAAAACGCCATCAATTGGTTAGTATCATACAAGTTACCTGCTGGACAGGTATTGCCTACAGCAATCGGATGTGACAACTGCCGCTGGGATGGAGAGAATGCCATACTTGTCTTTGACTGGTGCTTTGATAAAATGACAATCGCTCAGAGACAAAGCGTTATCGCCCAGTGGAACACCGATTTAGCCAATGTCAATAAACAGGCTTGGGGCGGAGTCGGTATGGAAGGGAACAACTACTATTGGGGAAATGTGCGCAACTCCCTGGAATGGGGTGTGGCCAGCTTTACGGAAAATCCACAGGCCCAATCCTTTCTGGATAACGCCCTCACTACACGGTGGCACAATTCCTTTCTTCCCTATGCGGCAATGGGAAGCGCCAAAGGCGGCGCTTTGGGGGAGGGACCTGGATACGGCTCAACCATGCTTGGGTATCCTATCATTCCCTTTGTCAGCTTAGAATTGATGGGACGTGGGATACTGCATGAATCGCCATTTTATCAAGAGGCATTGATGACGCTCATCTATTCAACCACCCCGATGGCGGTTATCGAAGGATCAAATCGTTTTTATGATTTTTTTTCATACAATGAATTTGAGACAACCGATATCATTCATAGCCGAACGTATTTTGGTGACTTTATGATGACCTTGGCAAACCATTGGGAGCCTGTTAATCTAGGCCAGTATGCCCGGCACTGGATTGCCAAATGCAATCCGTCTGTTTCAAATTTTGTACAAGCCGTTAACGCACCTGGGAGAGAGAAAAGTTTTACATCGCTTCCTTTGGACTATTATGCTTCAGGTCTGGGTTATCTGTATGCGCGTACCAGTTGGGATAGTACGGCTACCGCAATCCAGATCCAGATGAAAAACGCGGAAGGGGTTGGCCACGACCATCGAGATTGGGGCAGCTTTCAAATGTTTAGACAGGGACGCTGGCTAACCCGCGAAAGCCGAGGTTATTCGCAAAATATCCTTGGTGTCAATGGCGGTAACGTCGATGTTGGCGAACCGGATGCCCACAATTCCATATTTGTCGGCGTGCAGGATTCCATGCACAGCCTCATCGGATTTTGGCAGGCGGCACCGGCAACCGTCAAACGATTGGCGAGCAGTACAAATTATGCCTATGCAGCTGTAGATCTTTCCAGCGGTTACCAGTCCACGGAAAAGCCGGAATTGGGTAACCCGCATGTAGCGCGCATTGTGCGGGAATACCTCTTTGTCCGCCCATTGGAAACACTTGTTGTGTTTGATCGCATCCTCACGAAAGACGGTGGACAAACAATGGCGGCAAATGCCACAAAGATGGCGCTGATTCACTTTGAAGCGACACCCGTTCTGCAGGACGCCAATCAGGCTCTTGCCACCTTGGGCAATCAAGCGGTACGTCTGACCACACTCTTGCCTACCACACCGACCTATAAAGTTGTGAATGAGGGTCCGGTTGGTCAGAATCGTTTGCAAATATCCACAAGTGGAGCGGCGCAAAGTTACTTTCTCAATGTTCTACAAGGGCGAGATGCTGCTGGTACCGATCTCACCTCACAACTCACCGAAACATCCACTTCATTTTCTGTCATCCTGAGCCATCCAACCCTCGGAACAGCTACTTTTACGTTTCTAAAGGGAGACACCTCATCGGGTGGTAGTTTTGGGTATACGGCAACGGGTACTGCAACCACATCCACGCCACTCCCGAGCCGGGTACAGGCTGTTACCGTCAATGGCAATGGTCCGGCATGGGAGGGCACATCGTCCATCTTTAATTCCTTTTCCAAGCAATCCTTACAGGAAGTGCAGCTACAAGTACCCAACCCTTACCGCCCCGGGGCAGCGATTCTATTCAATGTCCCGAATTCGGGTCTAGCAGTTCAGAACAATAGGTCGATGCATGGTTCGGTTAATCTCTCCATCTTCACTGCATCTGGCGCTTTAGTTGAAGAGGTTTGCAATGAATATTTGCCACCGGGAATGCACCGGGTTTTTTGGGCTGCCAGTCGACAAAAATCCGGCCTATACTATGTGAAGCTTAAAACCGGCTCAACGGTGATAATGCGGAAACTGATTTTGATAAAATAAAAGGTGTACACGGGTTAAAAACGATTTACCGTCGAACCTTTTTCAATGTCTTGACTTTCCTACCGGAAAAATCACGTGCCCATCCTGCTTCAGTTTCAAGGAAGACCGGACTAGAAATATTTCTACGATTTTTAGATTCCTGTAAGTAGATGTGTGATCCGGATTTCGAAAAAAGCAGGTAAACGGGTTCATACGCTGCTTTCCAAGTGTACTTGCCCAACTTATCCACCAATGGCGGATTCAAACTTTTTCCTAGATGATTCCAAATCGATATGGGCCTTATGGAAAAAGCGACGGGTATAGAATCTGTGGCATTCAGGGCCTTAAATTCATTTTGTTTGTTCAGCCATAAAATCACAAGAATTTCTGAAGCGTTTTCCAGTTTAAGCGCATGCACATTGGACAACCGCGCAGGTAAAAAACCTTTGGCAGCAAAACCCTTAATCCGAGTGGTTAGGGTTCGGATCGCCGTCATTGCCGGCTTCTCGGTATAGTCTCGGTTTAGGAGACCAAAATTGTGCTCCGGCTCCAAAGAATCCGTGCCATCATTGAAAAGGTCATAGAGAATAATGAAGGGAAAGCCTACGGACCAGGCTGACAGGACTTCTCGAACATCATAACGCCCTTGCAAAGCCAGGGCAGAATCCGAATTTCCCACTCCAAAATTTGTAGCGGTATAGCCCCATTCCGTTTCCCAAAGCGGCGGAGTAGTACCTGGAAAGGAGATCTTTACCAAGGAACGCAGCAACAATACCTCTTCCGCCATAGTTTCTGGTTCTGTAGCGCGATACGGATGGACACCGATGGCATTGGCTCCAACTGCGCCACCCGCGTTCATGAGTTTTTGTTGAAAAGGCCAATCGATTTCCGAGGTCCCAGCGGTGGAAACCAGCGCCATTGGATCTCCAGCATGAATGCCGGCAATAGCTTCTTTGCATAATGCCGCATAAGCTAGAGGATCAGGAGGGTTCCAGAACCCGACGATATTCGGTTCGTTCCAAATTTCGTATTGCACAGATTTATTCTTGAAATGCACGGCTGTAGCCGTGGCGAAGGCGCGAAAGGCCGCAATAGCCAATGCGGTTGTAGGAGGTCCATTTTGATAAAGCGAGTTGGAATAATCCAATATCAGGTGAAGTTTCAGGTTCCGGGCATTTGCGGAATTGTAGAGATCCTCAAACGCGGAAAAATTGTAAACACCCTTTTGTCTTTCGATTCCAGACCAGCCAATATCCATGCGCAACCATTGCATGCCCGTATTCGCGAGCGCGTCCAGTGCCGGATCATTTTTTGTGAAATGGATATTGACTCCAAGGTTTTCCAAGGTTGGAGTGCCCGCAAAAACGGTTGGCAGGGCAGTTAGGTCAAGATCTGTTTGAAGACTGTCGAGAAAAACAATATCATCGAAATCCAGTCGAAGGATTCCAGTCGGTTTTTCTCCTCCCCGCCACCAAGTCATCGCTTCAATCAAAAAGGCAGTTTGCTTAATGGGCTGATGGAGCACCCCGTCATTTGCGCCGCCGAAATGAGAAGAAGGCTCATCCAATGTAAAAGTATGCAGAAACCATTGGTCATGATCCAAGGCTGTAAGGGGACGCGGAAGAGAGTATTGCAAGACCTGGCCGGTCAGATCAGTAATGCGGACCACAACTCTGGCGCCTGCATCAAGTCGCGATAGAAATGAGATCGCCTTGGCACTTCCGGGTATGGAGATGGGATAGGTTGCAGAAACATAATTTCCGCCTTTGGAAAAATCTGCGGTCAGTCGAGCTGCTTTCCCGATTCCGTTTTGTCCTACCGTTTGGGTAAGTGTGCCGGTGGCACCTGGAAATTCCGCGCCGTTAGAAAAAGTCCAGGCGGTTGGTAAACTGGGCGTTTCAAAATTTTCGATAACTCGATCGGCCCATGTTAAACAGATAAAACTGTTTAGCAAAACAATAAATACCCATTTCCCCATGTCAGAATATACACTCGAATTCAAGAAATGGCGGCAGGGGCTTCCGTTGCGACAGAAACCGGCTGTGATAACGGTGTTTGACTGAATACAAAATCTCCATCCTGGTAGTCTACGCTCAAATGCTGTCCAGCCCCAAGCTCTCCTCCGATTATCAACCGACTCAAGGGATTCTCCAATCTCGTCTGAAGGAATCGATTGATTGGGCGCGCACCAAACTGAGGGTCATAGGACAGTTCGGCAATCGCTTTGGCCGCCGCCGGCTTGAGCTCGGCAGTGATTCCCCGTTCTTCCAGGCGCTTGACCAAATCAGAGAACCGAAGCTTTGCAATCGTTACAAGCTGTTCTTTTTGCAATCCCTGGAAAGCGATAATCTCATCAATGCGGTTGATGAACTCGATGCGGAAGAACTTGCGGATATCCGGCATTAATTCTTCCACGGTTACCGCATGCTTGGCTTCAGCAAATTTCTGTGAACCGATATTCGAAGTCATGACGATGATCGTGTTCTTGAAATTTACCGTTCGCCCTTGAGAATCGGAAAGGCGCCCTTCGTCGAATACTTGTAGCAAGGCGTTGAAAACGTCGGGATGGGCCTTTTCCACTTCGTCAAATAATATGACTGCATAGGGCTTGCGACGCACCGCCTCAGTCAATTGGCCGCCTTCTTCATAGCCGATGTAGCCAGGAGGCGCGCCGATCAATTTGGATACAGAATGCTTCTCCATGTATTCGCTCATATCGAGTCGGATAACATATTCTTCACTGTCAAACAGAAATTCTGCAATCGCTTTGGTCAATTCCGTTTTGCCTACACCGGTAGGCCCCAGAAATAGAAAGCTCCCGATAGGACGGTTTTCACGAGCCAGACCCGAACGATTGCGCAAGATGGCATTGGACAATGCTAGGATCGCCGCCTCTTGACCTACAACGCGCTTAGCCAGATGTTCAGGAAGATTCAGCAGCTTGTCTTTTTCCGCTTCTTTAAGCCGTGTCACAGGAATACCCGTCCAGCGTGCAACAACTTCCGCTATTTCATCTTCAGTCACCTCTTCATGGAACTGAACGCCACCCACCGTGGCCTGTGAGGACTGGGCAATAGCGGTTTGCAGTTTTTTTTCAGCGTCGCGTAATGTTTGATATTTAAGCTCGGCGGCACGGTTCAGATCATATTCGGATTCCGCCTTTTCCACCTGCCTTTTGATACCGTCGACATCCACTTGCAATTCACGAATGCGTTTGATTTGTTTGGCCCTTGCCTCCCACTGACGCTGCATGGACTCTACCTCTTCGCGTAGAACGGTAATTTCCTTTTGCAAAGTTTGCAGCCGATCTCGGCTTTTTTCATCTTTCTCTTTCTTAAGGGCTTTTTCTTCGATTTGCAATTGCAGCAGTCGTCTACTTAGCGTGTCGAGTCGTTCCGGGGCCGTATCAAGCTGGGTTTTAACCATCGCGCCCGCTTCATCCATAAGGTCGATGGCCTTGTCCGGCAAAAACCGGTCGGAAATATACCGTGCGGATAATTTAACGGCGGCAACAATGGCATTGTCCTGAATGCGCACGCCATGATGGTGGTCGAAGCGATCCTTGATGCCGCGAAGAATGGAGATACTTTCCTCCACACTTGGCTCAAGTACCATAACGGGCTGAAACCGGCGTTCCAAGGCGGGATCTTTTTCGATATGGGATTTGTATTCATTCAATGTAGTGGCACCGATGCAATGCAGCTCCCCGCGGGCCAGTTTGGGTTTGAGCAGATTGCCCACATCCATGGAGCCTTCGCTTTTCCCGGCTCCGACAATGGTATGCAATTCATCGATGAACAACAGGGTGTTGCCACCCGCGTTCTCCAACTCTTTGAGAACAGCTTTGAGCCGCTCTTCAAACTCTCCTTTGTATTTAGCGCCCGCTATTAAACTGCCCATATCGAGGCTGTAGATTTTTTTTCCTTTCAGTGATTCCGGGACATCTCCTTTGACTATCCTCTGGGCCAAACCTTCTACAATGGCGGTTTTGCCCACGCCTGGCTCACCCACCAGTACTGGATTGTTTTTGGTTTTACGCGAAAGGATGCGGATGACACGCCTGACCTCTTCCTCCCTCCCTATCACCGGATCCAATTTGCCTTCCCTAGCCAGGGCCACCAGTTCCATTCCGTATTTTTGAAGCACGTTGAATTCATTTTCGGCATTCTGGGAATGCGCGCCCGGCCCTTGGCCGCCCGGCCCTTGACCGCCCGGCCCCTGGTTGTTGCCATTTCCATTTGAGCCGCCGGAATTTCTGTTTTTCATGATGGCTTCCTTTAAGGGTTTGAATTTCAAATTGTGCTGGGCAAATATATTCTTGAGATCGAACATCTCCGATTTTTGAACCAATGCGAGCAATAGATGCTCACCTGTAACTACCGTATCGCCCATATCCAAACTGATTTGTCCGGCTCCGCGCAAGACTTTGTTGACGTCCGGCGCCGTCAAATCTTCATCACCGCCTTCCGGCGCTTTCGGCAGTTTGAGTACCGCCGATTCCAAATCTTCGGAAAAAGCTACCGCATTGACACCGGCATCGGTCAGGGAGGGTTCCAAGAAATCGAAAGCAGCTCGCATCAACCCTGCCGCTAGATGCAAAGACGTAAGCTCAAGATCTCTCCGAGACATTTTTATTTCTTGTGCTTTCTGAAAAGCGGCCTGGGATAGATGGGTAAATTCGCTCATATCATCCTTTCAAGCAAGCGCAGTGCCATTAGCTTGCTGCATCAAATGCCTACCATTAACATAATTTTGCGAGGTTCGTACAGCCCACTAAAACATTGGGTGCAATTTGCATCGAATGTGAAGCACGATTGAACAGGATCGCCCGAAAAATAGGACTCATGGAATGGGGAAAAATTGCCGATAGCCCGGAAGGGGGGAGTCCATTTATTCCGCTCTCGAGCATAAACCTGCTGGATATTGGTAAAAAAGCGCCAATTGCCTTCCATTTGGACTGGAACGACGTTTGCTATAGAAGTGCAGTATGGACATACAAAAGTATTTATTCGGAGGCGCAACGCGCCAGCTTGCCTATAAAAGTCTCGACGCCACTGCTCTACGAAACCGCGTGATTGCCGAAAATCTGGCAAATGTGGAGACACCGGGATACCAGCGGAAAGAAGTGAGCTTTGAAGACCAACTGAAAGCACTTCTGGAAAAGAAACTCGCAGCCGATCAAACAAAACCTGAGCATATGCAAGCGGGAAAGGGTTTGGACTTCAGTCAACTGCATCCCTTTGTCTACAAGGCCCTGGACACCACTTTGCCTGGTGAAATAAATAATGTGGATGTGGACATGGAAGGAGCCAAAATGGCGGAGAACACCATCCTCTACTCCTTTTTAACCAAATTCGTCGGATTTGAAAAAATGAATTCGGCCATCCTTGGCCGCGCTTCAAGTTAAACCGAACGACGCAGCTAGCCTTTTTTCTTTACTCCGCGCTTGGCAGTGCGCGCCATGGTATCGATTAGAAAACTCCTTAAAATTCCAGTTTTTCTCCTAAAATCGCCGAATTTGGATATTTTAATCGCAAATACTATTGCGTTTAGTTAAACTAAACGCTATTTTAATGTTGTATGGTAAAGAGACCGTTTTGGCTGAATCTGATTAAACAAGCCTGGACAAGCCATTCCATCATTTGGTTATCGGGTGTCCGACGCACGGGTAAAACAACACTGTGCCGTTCCTTACCCGGAGCCGATTACTTCGACTGTGAACTTCCTAGTGTGCGGCGGGAAATGGAAGATGCGGAAACTTTTCTCGAGGCACAAAAAGGCCGGTGCATTGTATTCGATGAAATCCACCGTCTCTCCAATCCGTCAGAACTTTTGAAGTTGGCTGCGGATTATCACAAAGACATTCGCATTGTGGCCACGGGTTCCTCCACCTTGGGAGCCTCTTCAAAATTCCGCGATACCTTGACAGGCCGCAAGACAGAAATCTGGATGACACCCATGCTGGCTGATGAAGGTGCGCTTTTCGGGGATGCCGATCCCAAACGCCGTATGCGACAGGGTGGCCTTCCTCCGTTTTTCCTGGCTGAACAACCCGGCGAAAAGGAATTCCAAGCCTGGATAGATTCCTTTTGGGCCAAGGACATACAAGAACTTTTTCGACTCGAACGACGGCAAGCCTTTCAACGATTTACGGAACTCTTATTTTTGCAAAGCGGTGGGATTTTCGAGGCTACTCGATTTTCAAAACCTTGCGAAGTGAGCCGCCAAACCATCGTCAACTATCTGGGGGTGTTGGAAGCGACTTCAGTGGTTCACGTGCTACGCCCCTTCAGCGCACACAAACCAACGGAAGTGGTGGCCGCACCCAAGGTTTACGCTTTCGACACCGGATTTGTCGCCGCATTCCGGGGTTGGAAGGAATTGCGCACGGAGGATTACGGAATCCTATGGGAACACATGGTATTGAATGAAATGGTGGGTCGCCTGCAAAACCGCTCCATCCGGTATTGGCGCGACAAGCGCTTTCGGGAAGTGGACTTTGTAATTACACCCCGGGGCAAACCTCCGGTGGCCATCGAATGCAAATGGTCCGCCGAAGGATTCGATCCAAAAAATATTATCGCCTTTCGCACCCTGCACCCTCAAGGCCCCAACTTCGTTGTTTGCCAAAATGTGACGAAAGCCTACAACCGCCGCTATGGCGATCTCCAGGTTCGATTCATCGGGTTATCGGGTTTGATTGAGAACCTGCAGGAATGAGTTATCCCATACAATTTGGGGGCCTTTTACACCAGCCAATCCAAGGATTCACAGCTTCACTTCAACTTTTCTTGGAGCGTATTTTCAACAACAAAGCATTTATTTCCGTGTTTGGAGCCTATACATTTTCCCATTCCATTTAGCCAGAATAAATTGGTTTGTGAAAACTGGAATGTTGAATTGAAATTCATGAGAACCTGGGCCCACTATTGTTCGATTCAATAGAGTGTACATCCGTCCGTTAACTTCAATGGACAGGATCTCCATGGAACCTGATTGACTCGTTTGAAATCTAAAGCGACGCAATGTCCCGTTGCTGCCCAGATAAGTAAATTCAGTGGCAGTGCCCTTAAGAGAACCAGAAAAAATTCCTGGATTATTAATTGCGGTGGACGAAGTTTTTTCTTGGTAATAAATATATCCTCCCTGGGTTGTGTAAAGACGGGAACCCAGTTCAACGTTTACCAGGGGGCGTGGATAAGACGTATCCATCACCCATTGAACGCCATCAGGAGACCGGTAAATGGTATTCTTGTACTCCATGTAGGGTATACCCCTTCTATCGTGCCAAATATTCTCCGTCGACCCGATATAAAATGCCCCGCTTTCAACTCCAATATAAACATGCCCTTTCAGAGTGTCGATTATGGGATTTCTGGAAACATCCTGCCATGATGTTCCACTGTCCGTGGAAAGCCATAGGAGTATCGACTGCGTTGAACAGGCGGCTGATTGAGCGAGTACCCTTGAGCCTGACGATTGCACCAAAAGATTACCGCAACTGGTTGCCTTGGACGTCCAGCTCTGTCCTAAATCATCGGTTAAATACAAGTTCTTGCCTCTGCCCGCGATAATGCGCGAACCGACTACCGTCATGCTGAAAACCGTGTCTGCATCACCTGGATTCGGAAGGGGAATCGCATTCCAAGCGGTATCTCGGTTACTCATAACCAATATCCTACCTGAATGCGTCAACAGATACACCATAGAATCTGAAGCTATAGGGCCTGTGCGAATATCCTTGGACCATCCTCTTTCCGGATTGTTCCAAGTGATGCCGTTGTTCTCAGTCATCCAAATATCGGTGCCCAGAATTACGAACAAACGATTTCCACTAGAAGCCATCTTAACACTCGTTATCGAATCGGGTCCGAATGGAAAAGCACTCGACACGGGCAATACAGGATTCCAACTGGACCCGGAATCCAATGAACGATATAATCCTGCACCTAAACTGACGCTTCCCATTCCGATTTCAACCCAAAGCGAGGAACCATGGGAAATAAAACTCCTGAGATAGGCGCTGGACTGGATCTTGCCCGGCCACAGGCCTTTTCCTGACCATTCCCAAGTCGCCCCCATATTACCGGAACGGTAGATTCCCGAAACTGTGGTCGCCACCAATATTCCATTTCGTAACGTGATGTCTGTTCCAGAAAGTACGGCGTTGGGACCGTCTCTACCGTCAATAAATTTCCACGTTCGTCCGTGGTTATTAGACATTGACCATCCGGAATAGGTCGGCAATCCCGATGCAAGAATGACGGAGTCTTCCACCACGATGCGCGTGACGGAATGAGAAATACCGGGAATCTTGGTCCAAACTGAATCGGAAAGGCGCTTCACATACAGTCCCGTCAATCCACCAGCATATAGCGAATCACCTTGAATTTCCAAAGCGCTGATGCTGGTGTCTCCGAAAAAGGCGACGCCTTCTGCAGTCCTTCTTCGATTTCGAGGAGTCCAACGAATACCATTGTCGGTGGATTCAAAAATTCCAATATTTGTTCCAACCCAAATTCGTGCGCCTTTTTGAACACGGCAATTTATTCTGGGATGAGCCCCGGATAAGGTCCATTCCCATCCTCCGTTGGGGGAATAGTGCCAGAACGGCGCTGATCCTTGGCCGGTAAAAAACCAGGTCGAATCCCCCCTCATTCCAGCGGCAGCCTCGTTCCCGGGAAGTGCATATGGCAATGTTTTCGCATTTACCCAGGTGAGCCCCGTGTCTTGTGAGACAAAAAGCCCGGTATTACCTGAGGCCCATAATTTTCCGGATACGGCAGAAACACTATAGCTCGCAACCTCTCCTGCCGGGAGGCTTCTTGGCATCCAGTTTTTTCCACCGTTTCTAGAAAGTAGAATCGCGTAAGCATCTGAAATGATAATGGTATTGCCCATTTGCGCCATAGTTTGGGAATAATTGGGGCCGGAAGCTCTTCTTCGCATTGACCAAGTTGTTCCCGTATCTTCGGACACAAAAATGTCCCGGTAATTCCAGGCCATGATATTGCCGTTCGGAAATGCCGATAACTCCATTCCATCTGGCATAAGACTCTCCGGCGCCATGGCAAATGAGGAAAGGCCCCAACTCAATCCCCAATCGTTTGAAACATAAAGCCTGCCATGGATACCACTTGCAAAATATTTGCTTCCAAAGGCTATAAAAGAGTGGATGAACAGATCCTCGCGAACAGGTCCAGTGGGTTTAAACCAGCTTTGGCCTTCGTCGTTGGAAAGCATTACAAATGAACCGCCGCGAGGTGGCTGTCTGCTTTGATCCACAATCGCCAAAATCGCTTTTCCACTGCTGGTAATCAAATCTACTGTGTTGGAATCTAAACCTTTTGACGACAATTGGAAATCGAGCCCATTATGCTGGTATTTCGAAACGCCTAGATTCCCAATGCTTCCTGATCCAATCAGGTAGCCGTCTGAAAGTGGAATTGCAGTATGTATATGGATGTAGCCAGAATCCGAAAAATACACTTGGCTTGAGAAGGGATTTCCGGTAGGATGATTCCAAACGCTCCAGGTGATCCCAACATCGTTCGTTTATCTTTACTCGGCCTTGCAGGTAAGTAAAACGTTGTCTCTAGCGCTTAGCCTTTTTTCTTTACTCCGCGCTTGGCGGTGCGCGCCATAGTATCGATTAGAAAATTGAGGTCGTTCTCAGCATTGTCAAATAGGTCGTCCATATCTTCACCAGGAAGACCAACCCCTTTTGTATAACAGAGCGTCCAGGATCCCTTGAAACCGCTACCACGCACTGCCGAAATGATGGAGGCATGTTCTTCTGCATTTTCCTTGAGCAGAATCCGTTCCTTGCCGGCAAAGGCCTGTACGGCCAGATTTGTTAAAAAATCCCCTGCGGCCGTCAATACAGATTCAAAATCGGTTTTGGATTGAAGGAAAGGATGCAGCACAGTCTTAAATCGATTTCCACTTAGAACGGCGCGTATCGCTGCGAGTGAATCTGTTGTCATTAGAATGGAATCTGGATCAAAGCACAGATCAACCTCGCGGTGCAGGTCTTGGGACCATGTCTTTACAAACTCCAGTGACTCAAGAGATTGATCAAGAGGCGCAGGCGTCCGACCCGGTTCGGCTAGGGAAACCTTGAGCGCATGGGGTCGGAAAAATTCACATGCCTCTAGTACAGCATCGCGCAAACGTTGGCTCTTGTCGGAGTTATCGCTGGGTATCGCAGCGGAAATGAAGGCGAGATTTAAATCCGATTCGACGGACATTTCCTTGATGAGATCCCATTCCGAACGCGAGGCGAACCGGAGATGATTCATCCAAAGGTCTACGCCAGCAAAGCCAGCTTCGCCGATAGGTTCAATCCATTCGGAAACGAGCAAAGAGGGCCCCTTCCCATTCCATCGATTTTTTTCCATCAAAAGAGTGGAAAGATGTACGGCCGTACCCGAAATCGTCATGCTAATATCCCTCGTGTTTTAAAGATGAAAACTAGGATTTTCCTCGAACAGAAGTAAGCCGATTGTGAGCCGAAAATCTAAAGCCAAACACAGTGGCTAAAAAGCATTGTCGGATTGCAATTATTAACCCAGTAAACTAGTAGGATAAAACCCTGTTTACCCTATGGAATTAATAGGCAAATCAAATTATTAGCTATTCTGATTAAATTAAGGCAGTTTACAACCCTCAATGACCCAGACCTTTAACTTACTAAAATAATATGTTAATCTTAGTCGACTTATTCGGAAAGACCTTATGGAACAAGATCACTTAGACCAGTTGGAAAACCAGAGCGTTTACATTTTGAGGGAGGCCTACGCCAATTTCAAGAGCCTGGCCATGCTTTGGTCCATTGGAAAAGACAGTACTGTCTTGCTCTGGCTCGCCCGCAAGGCGTTTTTTGGCCATGTTCCCATCAGCCTAGTACATATCGATACGTCTTTCAAAGTGCCCGAGATGATAACCTACCGCGATAAATTGGCCATGGATTGGAACCTAACCATGATATATGGTCAGAATACCGAAGCCCTGGCTAAAGAAGAGACGTTTCCATCTGGTAAAATATCGCGGCTGCAATGCTGCAAAAGTCTTAAAACCGACGCGCTAAAAAATACCCTGTCCGGCGAATGGCCGCGCTTTCGACTCAACCTGCAAAGCGGCAAATACGAAGTAGACAAAAATCGCGAACCCTATACTGGAGTGATTGTAGGGGCTAGAGCGGATGAAGAAGGGTCTCGCTCCAAGGAACGCTACTTTTCCCCTCGTGACAAAAACAACGAATGGGATGTAGGGGATCAACCCCCGGAACTTTGGAATCAGTTCAAAACCGACTTTGCGCCCGGAACGCATATCCGCATCCACCCATTACTGGACTGGACGGAATTGAATATTTGGGAATACATCCAGCGGGAAAACATCCCGATTATCGATCTTTATTTCGACAAGGGCACAGGAAAACGGTACCGGTCATTGGGATGTTACCCCTGTACTACCCCAGTGGAATCGACTTCCCGCAATGTCTCTGAAATCGTCCAGGAACTTAAGACTGGAAAATTCACGAATATTGCCGAACGTTCCGGTCGTGCCCAAGACAAAGAAGACGGCGGCGGTTTAGAAACCTTGCGCCGCGACGGATACATGTAAAGGAAATCTGCCATGCCTGCTGCTTCCAATCCTCCCGCTTTTTTAACTCCTCCGGACCCCTTGTCCCATTTGCAGGACCGGGTGGAAGGTCGTATCCGGATGAACATCGTAATCGTAGGCCATGTGGATCATGGCAAGAGCACGGTGGTAGGCCGCCTCTTGGCGGATACTGGTTCGCTACC
>JAYUHW010000104.1:0-7072 GCA_043766615.1 Fibrobacteria bacterium
GATCCCCATGCGCCTGGAACCGCAAAGGGCCGTTTGACGAAGTGACTGAATCGCCCAGTAAGGTTCTGCTAAGGAGCTTTTGATGGTCATGGATAATCACTCCATTTAGGCGCACGGTAACCACAGCTGGGTCCAAAATATTTTTTCCTTGGGTGTCAAAAACCGCCTTCGTGAATTCAACGTCATACGTCTGCCAGGATAAAGGTGGGTAACTCATGTTAAGACTTGGTTTAACTAACTGATAGAATGCACCGCATTCCTGGGTAGCAGGGCCTGCTCCATTTCGCATTAAGTTCAATCCAAAGGAATCTAAAATCTGCAACTCATAACGACCTTGCAGGTACACGCCACTATTCCCACGGCCTTGTTCTGAGCTAGCGGGCATGAAGGGCTCACGGAATTCCATGTGCAATGTGAAGTCCCCTAATTTTCGAAGTGTAGTCGCACCTGTAGCCGCAGAACCGGTTGGCAGTAGGTAGCCACTATCAATAATTGCCGAACCAGGCTCGAAGGCCGACAGGTCTTTTCCATCAAATAAAATATGGGCATTGGACCCGGGAACTGGAACAGAATCGAGAGTAGGGCTTCGCCGGATTATTTTATTCAGGGTAAAGAGTTCACCGTTTGGCGTTTTTCCACTAAGTGTTCCACCATCGACCGAAATGGATGCTGGATATTCTTTACTTGGATTCAAAATCTGGAAGCGGACACCATCAGCTTGCAAGCTCCCCGTTTGCTCAACACGGCTAAAAGTATCCCAACCCATTCCTGGGAGGCCACCCGACAGAAAACCAGCGCTAAATTGCCCACTGCCTTTAGCCACCACCTGGACCCCAAGAATTTGGCTCAGACTTTCCACTTTTCCAATGTACTCGCCTTGGTACTTGAAATCCGCATCCACCTTCACTTGCGATGTAGGTAAGGCTTGGCACCTGAAGGCAATTGCAGCGCTGCAAATCAAAAATAAAGGCCTCAATGCGAGAACCCGTAGCACCCCGCTGCGCGTCATGGTTCGAAAGCTGTTTTCAACACAGTAAGCATATTACCGTTGGCTCCATCCTGACACGAAAGGAAAGGAACGCCAAGCCCATTCACCGCCAACGAAGGGTAAGTCATTGCCCCAGCGGTAATACCAAAGCCACCCACGGCCTCCCAGGCGGTACCGTTGAAACGCATAACAGTTGCCTTTTCCCCATTTGCAGCATCTTGAAATGCCAAGTAGGGGATTCCTGAAACGCTCATTGCTAAACTGGGCATAAGACCTCCTAATACGGAAACGGGTCCGGATCCTACATTTTGCCATTTACCCAATACAAACCGGCTCACTGTCGCTTTATCACCATTAGCATTGTCTTCAAACGCCACGTAAGGTGTCTCGCCAGTTATTGCTAGGGATGGATTGTACCCATTGGATGCCAGGATACCATCAGATCCAACATTTTCCCATGCGCCTCCATTTAATCGCATGACTGTTAGCGCCTTATTCCAATTGACTTGATTCACAAATGCGATATAGGGTACATCACTCGCGCTTAACCCCAGTGAAATATGGTCTGGCATGACAGTACCAGTTGAAAAACCTGCCGGACCAACCGTTTCCCACCCTGTCGAACCAGAGCGCATAACTGTCATTTTACCAGATTGTGAGCCATCCCAGAAGGCAACATAAGGCATGCCCGAGCGGCTTAATGCCAATGAATTATAGGAAGTCGCTCCGTTGGAGAATCCTGCGGATCCGACATATCCCCAGGAATCCAAAATAAACCGCATCACAGATATTCTATCACCGTTTGCTTTGTCCTGGTAGGTAACATAGGGTATGCCAGCATCATTAATTCGCAAAGTAATGAATTCCACTACTCCTGCAGAAAATCCAGCTGCTCCAACAAATTCCCAGGCAGTGCCGTTAAAACGCATCACCGTAGCCTTTCCGCCATTTGCATCATCTCGATAGGCTACATAGGGCACACCCGTTTTGCTAACAGCTATCGAAGTCATGAATACTGGGTTTGAAGAAAAACCTGCCTTACCCAAAATCTTGCGAATGGACAGCACCAATTCTCGCGATGAAGTCGCCGACCAATTACCAGCAGTGTCCCGCTCCTGAACATAAAGTATGTGTAAGCCTTCATTGAGGACTGTAGCGGGTTTGAATGTGCCAATTTTGTTTGTGTCTGAATTTTGCGCCAATAGAGAATCATCCAATTTGCAACGATAAATGCTCATGCCCCCTCCACCACTTTTCCATGTCCATGACGGCTGCAGACTGCTCAATGGAGATAGGGGTGTGACATCGAACAAAGGTACGGCAGGAGGAATTAAATCAACCACAAGCCCCGAAGACCGTATAGCGGACCAGTTGCCCGCAGAGTCTCTCTCCTGTGCAAATAGTGTGTGCAGGCCGTGCGCCAGCGCGGAATCGGGTGTGAAACTAGTGAATGATCCTGATTTCACCGTGCGAGTCATATTTGAATCGTCAAGCATGACTCGGTAGAAACCCATGCCACCCGCGCCGCTGGTAAGCATCCAGGTTGGCCGGGTGTTATTTGTGGGAGAGGGTTGGGCTGCCGATACATTTGGCTTTGCTGGGGCAGTTAGGTCAATGATAATAGGCAAACTGCCCGTATTGGACCAATTGCCAGCGGAATCTTGTTGTTGGACATAGAGGTAATGAACGCCCTCTTTTAGGCCTTGGTCCTTGGCAGGGGTAAAGAATGTGAGGCGGGTTTCGACGCCGCCGGATTGAAAGTCGTAGGCGTCCAGCTTATAGCGGAAAAGTCCGGTTAAATCGTCCCCGCTACCGGACCAATTCCAGGTTGGAAACGGATTATTAGTTGGAGATGGAGCAGTTACGGTCAGTTGGGGAGCGGCTGGACGCGTCGTGTCGATTCGGATTGCGCGTATACCTGATTGGGACCAATTGCCCGCAACGTCCCGCTCTTGCACAAATAACGTGTGAGTTCCGGGGGCTTGATCCGTTGCAGGTATAAAGTTGGTTTCGGATGTAGCTAAGGCGGTAGACAAGTCTGGGTTATCGAGGCGAAACCGAAAAAGACCCGCACCATTTAGTCCACTGCTCCAGTTCCAAGCTGGGGTCCGCGTGCGGACTGGCGTAGTGCCACTAACAGTTGGTCTTCCAGGCGGAATAGTATCCAAAGTAATTAGAAGGGTATCGAATCCGGCCCTGCTCTGAACCGTGGTATCTATCCGAATCCGGTTCTTACCGTCTTTGAGGGAAAAGGTCCTCTGAAACGGACTCCCGTTCACTGTATATTGAACGGTAACGGGAGTGTAGTTGATGCTGATATCATTTGCTGGTGATATAATTTTAACTACTACAAGTGGGGGAACATTCACGTTACCCACAGAAATCAATACGGACACGAAATCGGAATCAACTCCATCTAAAGCCAGGAACTTAACTGAATAATTTCCAACTTGACCTACTACTGGCTTCCAGGTGAACAAGCCTGAGGAAAAGGCACTCCCATATGGAAGGCCAGATGCCGTTAGAGTAATGGAATCATGATCGGGATCAGAAGCGCTAATCTTAAATGACAAAATTTCGTTTTCATTGGCCTTCTGGTCCGGTATTGCAGCGAGTTTCGGTGGCCGATTCAGATTCAAAACCTTTACGCGTGTGATTTTCTCGACCTTCTTATCCAATGAAGCGTAGACAAAGGTGACTGCGTAGGGTTCGGTACGTCCCTGTTCAAAACTCGGTCTCCAGGTGAAATATCCATCACCGGGATCTCTGCCTACTGTGTCGAGCGCCGCACCGGGAATGACTTCCCGAAGTGTTAGCTTAGTAGGACCGTTCCATGTGTTGTGGATACTGACGCGGAAGCGCAAGGAATCCCCTTCGACGATGCTGGTATCAGCGGGAACCAGGATATCTGGTAGATTCGGAAAAACTACCACAGTTTCAGGCTTTTCTTGGTGGATTGGCAAATCCATGGATTGTGCGCCTGATCCGATGAACGTAACTTCTTTGTTAAAACCTATATATCCGCCGCGATAACCGACGATGGAAACGGTATAGTCAGCACCTACGCGTGGATCAAGAGACATGCTAGCAACCTGTTTCGGATCGCGCAACACACCATGGAAGACCACCTGCGAAAATTTTCCATCCTTACTGTGAACGGTAACGACCAATGAGTCAAAAGTTAAAAGGCTGTCATTTTTTGCCGTAATCTTCATGTTCAGTACCTGTCCGGGCTCATCCGTAGTTGGACAAGCAATGATCATTAGCGAGGCCAAAGCCATAAGCACGATTAACCTATTTTTGAAGATTTTCATTCTTTGCCTTTATGGTTCGAAGCTTTTGGTATTTGAAGGGGCTATCGTGCCATGTAAGACATAGTAGCTACCGGAAACAGCTGCGGCCAGGCCGACTCCACCTACTGTCCACCAAATCCATTTTGCGGGTCGTTCCTGTTTGTCCTTGGCAATGCGCGAATTCTTTTTTTCCTCCTCAGTGGTCGAGTCCTGGAGGGTTCGCCCGAATTCATCATGGTTGCGAACATACTGCTGTTGCTTTAAGTATTTTTCCTGGACGTTTTTGAAAATGGATTCAATATTATCAGAGATGTACATGTCTACCAATTCAATGGTCGGCATCAGCCTGATGAGTTGTACCATGAAGCTTTCTGCCTTGTTCATGGTAGTAGAATCAGCTGCATAAATGACACTCAAGTATTTGTAAACGAAGATACTGTCATCTCTATTCTTTGTGGCACGGCTAGTGCGCCATGCTTCAAGTGGAGGTAAGATCCGGTTGAAATCCCCCTCGAAATAGGATTTTCTGATCGTCGACTTATCGAGTGTGCCGTCAAACTTGAATCCAAATGACGCGTGAATAGGTAAGGCAAGAAAGGGGATTCCAAACATCAGTAACAATGCCGATTTCAATACCATGATCTTAGTTTTTCTTTCGAGAATGAAGTTGAATCAAATCTGTTTCCTGCATCCAACCTGTGGTCTTCTTAAAGGTAACCCTCACCCAGTCTGCTCGTTTGTCGGTTACTTGCGCTTCGTCACCATTTACAAGGTAGGCCTTACGTATTGTTGATGCATCCGGTTTGGCATAGAAATAGGCCTTTGCAGATTTAACGTTTCGAATTTGAATGATTTTCAATTTGCTTTTGAGGACAAAGGTTGCTCCATTCTCGACTAAATCCAGAATTCTATCCGAGCAACCAGGATCGTTTTTTGTTTTTAGAAAAACGGAAGTATCATTCAATATCGTGACTGTACCGGAAACAGTACCGGTATCAACAAAATTTCCGCAATTGACTTCGAATTTTTTACCTGTAATTTTTCCGTCAAAATAAAATTGGCAAACCGCACCCGCAGAGTCACCAATGAAGGCGTCTATTCGACCGGTTAAGACGTTCCCATCATTTCCGATTTTTGCCGCACCTTCCCAATATATACCTGATGTTGGCGCTAAGGATTGCAAATCTGATGGTCCACCAATTACAGGGCTTGAAAGGAACAGAAAATAATACCGAATGTGGCTGAATTTATTGCCAAGGTTTGGTTTTGCCGAATGCATCTTCCCATTCCTTTTCCCTTTTAAGAATTAATTTTTCGGATTCCGATTTAGTTACTTCATTCGGAAAAGCATTTAACAGGAATCGTGCCTCTTGGCACCTCCGCGCAAGGAATTGCATGATATTCGTTTTTTTATGGGTCAAGGTGTTTTCTACTTCTGAAGTCAGAGCAGTATAGTTTAGTAGAGTACTTATTGAAGCCAAGTATTCGTCAGCCACCAGGTGATTGCGGATTGTTTTTGTTGCGCTGCCGTACTGAAAGTACACGGAGGCGAAAACCGTTTGAATACCCCCATGCATGGTTTTGAACTGCTTATCAGGCGCAGAGATCTCATTGTAAAATGATTCCGCTTTATGTGCATATTTTTCATGGACATTTTTATTGATACCTTCAATTTCTTCGTCAGAAAAAAATAAGGGGTTTTTTAAAACAAAATCTTTTGCGAAAACGCTTTTCTTGCCAATATAGGGTGAAAGCTTAGTTTCAGTTGACTTTTCAAAATTAAATTTTTTCAAACCTTCAAGGTCGAGTTGACCAAGGTCAAATCCATTTGCAATTGTCGGACCGCTTTTTCCAAGTACATTCCCGTCTTTATCGCATGGAACATAAATATAATTTCGAGAGCCTTCCATTTTTGCAATGAATTTCCAATCAATCTCAAACTGATCCTCCATGACAACTGGCGTACCAATTTTTTCCTGCCTGACCATATCACCGTAAAACTTGCACCGCAACCCTTTGTTGGCTCTTTCTCCAGGCAGCTGACATTGATCTTCACATGGACCGAGGGTATTGCTGCGGCAAGGAAATTCCAGTGGGAAATTGGGGCTCTCTTTTAGGATTAGAAAAACCACTCTACGGTTTTCATCATGCAATTCTACCCCGCCACGGTATCGATTGAAAGCCGAGCAACCCACGTAAGGATACCCAGATACCAATCGAAACGATGAGCTCGGCAATTCAATTTCAGCCCGCCTTAGATTCAAATACTCACGGTACAATTCCTTGCGGATGTACGCTTCAGTAAATCCCAGCATCGGGTTAAATTTTTTGCATCGGGCTTCATTCAAGAAGGTGATGAAATCTTCAGTGGCTTGTATTGTTTTCGGGCCAAGGGTTCCCGTTGGTTTGAAATTGAAAAAACCCAATGCGCGCAGCATGCTCTGTTGTTCCCAAGTGCCCCACCGCTCCTTTTCAGCCAAGTCCGCCCATTGATCTACATCACCGATGACAAAGGCAAAAGCCGACAGTGCCCGGTTCCAACTGACGGGATGAGGGTCACCATCCTTGTCCGGCTCTGAATGACCAAACACAATGATTTGCGCTCTATCGTGGGATTTTTTCCAATCAAGGTACGTTTTCTTCAATTCAGAAAAAACATTAAGGTTGTCATCCGATATGAAACTTTTACCCTTCGGAAAATGGAGTCCGGAAACCTGAGTGTGGTCAACGCTGGTTTCCGCCGACTCAGAAATTTCGCGTTCCGTCCCTTGACCGCTCGACCAGTCCGACG
>JAYUHW010000105.1:0-1512 GCA_043766615.1 Fibrobacteria bacterium
GAGGGTCAATGGCTTTATAAGTCTGGCCAAATCTTATAAAACCCGTTTCCTCGAAATCCGTTGACAGGTATTCACCCTCGCCTGAATTTGAAAAACCAGGTTCAAACATTTCATGTTTCTGAATGGAGGTTCGCAAATAGCTGCCGTGGCTGGGGTAGATTTTTAGAAATATTTCTCCCAGGTCCCGTTTAAGGCTAAACCTAACGGGATTCAATGCGTTTCCAATTGGTGGCGCTAATGGATATTGTATTTCCCAATGCACCATATCAACCCCAAGGTCAACTCGCAATGGGTAAAGCGGTGAAAACATAAATTTAGCCTGATACCCTGGGCGGTGCCCTCCTAGTAACAAGGCTATTTCACTATGAAAGGGGATGTAAAAGGGCTCATCCCAAACGAGTCCACCGTAAAGTTCAGGACTGCGGTCGGAGATTTCCGCCTGGGTCAAAGCGGCATTCCATCCCGCTTGAAACCGGAACTGGGATTTGTCCTTGGCATCAAACACCAAACTTGCCTTTTCTTCCCCAACTGCGCGCGTCCACTCTAAATCCAAATCCGTGTAAAATCCTGACCGCAAGATTTCCGTGATCGGGTCCTCTCCAAGACTGTCATTTTCGCCCTTGTCAGAGGTACGGATGAGATCGAGGAGCAGTTGTCGCCCTCCGGAAGCCAATGGGTTTACGGAAACACGGTTGAGGGCCAGATTGGTATGAAAAGCGGGTGGCTCCGTAGCCCCTGGAGCTGGGGCGCTTACCGACTTTTTCGAGAGTGATGACAAGAGCACATCCATGTTGCGTAAAGTGGACACGTACCCTAAATCAACCCATTTGTGGGCATCCGATTCCTGTACTCTAAAGTCCTTACCAGGTTCCAATTCAATGTGGATTACTTTTCCAGCCCATGGTTTTTGCGTTAGAAAATCGTTTCCTTCATCAGAACTGCTCAGGCTTACTGAATCTTCCCAGGCAAGTGGATGACCATCTAAAGCCGGAGGATGAAGATGCGCGCCTGAATGGATGAGTATTACTTTATCACATGTGAAGGGTAATTTCTCAGCCAGAATACGATGGCCTGAGCGAATAGAGCCTGAAGCGAATGGCCAAAGCTGTTTGCGCTTCTGAAGGACGATTTCAGGCAGGGTCGCGCCCTTAAGTAAATTTTGAAGACTTCCACTGGTAACGACTTCCTCTTGATTTTCCCCTAGGTTGAAAACTTGTATTGCCAATGGTCTAACCGTCGCCTGTAAATCCTCCACCGGACCAGCCGGGGCATCGTGAGTGAGTTTGGCAATTAACCAAGAAAGCTGCAGGTATTCGTCGGGCTGCGTCTCTCCAATCTCGGCCCATTGAATACCGGATGTCTGCAAACTTGGCAGACTTAACGGTATGGACCATTGCCTGGGTGCATTGCCGTCAGGAATATACTGATTGCTAAATTCTATTCCTTTTTTCGAAAAAGGTTTCAGGTAGTCCTCAATAGGCTGTGCCACCAACAATTTTTCAATCCGTTCCG
>JAYUHW010000106.1:0-8187 GCA_043766615.1 Fibrobacteria bacterium
CCTTTCAGCTAATCCCGGGAACGCGGGAGACAGCACACTTTTTAAAGATCCGGCGGTGCTTTGGCATCCTGGAGATGCCGGCATGGAAGGCATTGCCAAAACCTTGTCAGAGGCGATATTGAAATATGAATAAATCAAAGAAAGAGTCATGGGCAATTCCCTTGAGGCTTAGTGTGGTTTGGCTTGCCTGCATCGCCTGTTTGGCGAAACAGGGGTTTGCGATTCCCGATGTCACTGCCGCTGAGGCTCGTGCTTTCCTCGGAGGTCGTACAGGCAAAGTCGTCTACCTAAAGAATTACAATAGCCAGCTCTATTATATTGATCTCTCCGACAGCCTATTAAGAGAACGGTCGGTAGCTCCGGATCAGTATTGCAATAGCCCCATGATCAATGATGATGGAATCCGGCTCTTGTATGAAAGTCTCGGCGGAATCTACATACGGAACTTGGAAGAAAACAGCCCATCGCGTCATACCATTTTAAGCGCGCCTATTAGGCCAGGCTATGTTTATGAACCCAGGTGGTGGACGGATCCGGCCACAGGTACAGAGTATGTCATTTACAGTACCGGTTATATGGAAGAACACGCCTGGCCACAAATTTCGGGTCAGACCTATATTCAGAAAATCGTCAACAACCAGCCTTCGGGGGCAGCAACCATGTTACTGCCATTTGTCATGGGCGGAGGACGATCGCGCAATGGATTATGGGGTGCGACTTCCAATCACAGCACGGGAATGTTCAAATTTGTTTCGGGAAAAATCGACAGCGCTTTTTATACCAGTCAGAATTGGATGCTTGAGGGGATGCTTTTAGCTTGCAACCCTTCCATTTCAACCTCAAAAGATCCAAGTCGGCAAAACCGAATGATGCATCTCACTTCGGGAGGGACCAACATCAACGGGAAGCCATATGACAACCATAAGGCAATCATCATGCGCTCTTGGAATGATAAATCCATCGACGACCCTTTTTGGTATATGGGACCAATGGGAGACAATTGCAATAAAGACACCACTGGAAACCAGTTTTGGGCCTTTCCGGAATGGTCCAATGATGAGAATTATTTTGTCCTGACCGGGTCCAAGGAAATCGATATCGTGGATGAAGGGGATTTGTATTTCTCCCGCATCAACTATGGAACGCCTAATCGAGTGCTGCGTATCATGAAAGGCGGCAGCAAGTTCTACTTTCCATTTCTTTGGATTCAAGACGGCAAGCTTCCGGCTCGCATTCACTTGACTAAGCCACAATTAGCTTTCTCCTCCCTCTTGCAGGACTCGGTCAATCCTCCTTCGCAACAAATCGCAATTACAAATACAGGTGACGGCATTCTTCCCGTACTCAATATTGGTCCTGTAGCCAAATGGCTCAAAGTTGCCATTTCCGGAAACGGAACCAATACCCCAACCTTGACCGTCACCGTTGATCGGGATAGCGTGCTACTCGGAGAGTATCTCGATACCGTTTCCGTGAGCTTTGGGAGCGGGGTGGACAGTCAAGCTTTTGTTGTGACATATAATTTATCAGACATTGTTATGACCAGTCTAAAAGCCCATCCTTCTATGGCTGTGGCCTTGCCTGGTGGCTTGGTACAACTGGAGGCGGTTGCCTATGACCAGAACGGCAATCCCATGGTTCCCCAGCCAACCCTTACCTGGTCGGGCTTGGGTGGGCTTGATGTTTCGGTACAGGGACTTGTTCATGCGGATACAAATGTCTGGCATGCGAGCTATGCCATAGGCACAATCGGGGCATTAAGGTGCACGACAACCGTTTGGGTCTCCCGTCATTACATAAAGGTGGATGCGGGCGCGGACAAACCCGCAAGTGGCTGGCAAAGCGATTCGTCGTACGCCGTTGGCACGAATTCCATAAAAGTAAATGACACGGCCATTGCTTTGTTTGGATCCAAAAATGCAGCGCCTTCTCTGGTGTATCAAACTCTACGCATTCCGGCCCCGACCTATCGCTTTTCTGAGTTGCCAAACGGTCAGTATCATGTAAGACTGCATTTTACCAGCCCAGATACAGGTCAAAACAATGTTGTTGAACCAATGTCGGTGCGTGTTCAGGGAGTTACGGTGTTGAATGGCTATACGCTCCCCACAAAAACAGCCAAAGGCGCTTTGCGTGGGGAGGTTAAGGAGGCCTCCGTCTCCGTAGCAAATGGCCAGGGACTTTCCATTAGTTTTCTTGGCGCCACGTTACCGGCTCGCACTGCCATAAGCGGGATTGAAGTGTATGACGAGGGCATCGCTTCGATTCTAGTCACCTCTCCGAACGGTGGTGAAAAATATCACCTAGGGGACACGCTTGTTCTTAAATGGCAGGCCGATTCCATGATCACGGCGGTAGGTCTTCAGGTTTCCATGGATAGTGGGCTCACATGGCATGCCATTCGTAACAAATCCGTTTCCCGATCGGATGCAACATGGACTCGTTACCCATGGGTCATTCCCGATTCTTTGGATGGCGTCTCTCTCCTTTCAAACAAGGTGCTGGTTTCCGTCTACGACTATTTTGGGGCAGACAGGGATCGATCGGATCTGGCATTTTCATTGGCCGTCGTAGAATTGAATGCCATCCGCAATACAAATCGGACTCAGGATACACCTTGGTTCATTGGGACATCTGGACGCGGCTTGCTTTGGTTACGCCTACCCTCAACGGGCGATTATCGAGTGTCCATTTCTGATCTTCGTGGACATTTAATTGCATCCAGTCAGATGTCTGGAGCGGGCCCGCGCGCTTGGGAAATTCGCGGCTTGCGTGCAGGTTTATACAGACTTCAGATTTCCGGACCCGGCCTTGTGGCGACTCGCCTGCTGCCGATGTTTTAGCAGTTATTTTATTCTGGGTAAAGATCGATTTAAAAATACTGTCTCCCAGCAAAGGCCTGTATGTTACCCCTAATTCCTCATCTCGACGTTCGCGGGGCCAACGCCAAAATTAAGTCGAAATTCTTTAAAGCGCTGCACACTGTTTACGATCAGGCTGCCTTTAGCGGCGGCGCCAATGTCGAGCGATTTGAAACCGAATTCGGTCATTACCTTTCTAGTCCATATTGCGTTGGTGTCAATAGCGGAACCTCCGCCATTCATTTGGCGCTTCTAGCCCTTGGCATTGGACCAGGAGATGAGGTGGTGGTTCCCGCCTACACATTTGTTGGCAGCCTTTGGGGCGTGATTTACTGCGGCGCCAAACCGGTATTTGCCGACGTTGACGTGGCCACGGGGAATCTGGATCCCTTAGCCGTGGAGAAGGTTCTTACAAGTCGCACCCGGGCCATCATCGCGGTGCATTTGTTTGGGCAATGTGCGGCTATGCCGCCATTGCAAGAAATCGCCCGTAGGCGGAAGCTATACATTGTAGAAGATGCTGCCCAGGCTCATGGTCAAATCCAGGGCGGACAACAGGCTGGTACCATGGGTGACTTGGGCTGCTTCTCCTTTTATCCAACCAAAAATCTGGGGGGCATTGGCGAGGCTGGAGCCGTTGTTACTAGAAACCGGAAATGGACGGAACGCATCCGTTTGCTGCGCAATCACAATAGCCCAAAACGTTTTACGCATATAGGCTTGGGGTTCAATTATCGGATGGATGGCATTCAAGCCCGGTTTTTAAGTCTTAAGTTAGAAGCGTTGGACACGCTTAATGCAGAGCGCAGGCGCATAGCTTCCGCTTATTTGCTTGCCGTAGCTGGGAGCCCATTGGTTCCATTGTGTCCCCGTCCAGATGCTTCGGTTTGGCATGCCTTTGTTTGTAAAACGCCTCACCGCAAAGCGTTGCTGAATCAACTTAATGCGGCCGGCATCGGTTACGCAATTTATTATCCAAAGATATTGCCAGAGCAACCCGCATTTCGGCGCTTGGTTTCGAAGCGAAATTTTTTTCCAGGGGCTAAGGAGTTGTCGAAGTCAGCCGTATCGCTTCCTCTATATCCTGGCCTGACTAAAAACGAAGTCAATAGGGTAATTGCGATGTTACGCAGTTGGAAGAGGAGTTGAACCGGTAGAGAGGCCTAAATCCCGCCTTAAGATTTTAACAAGACAACTCCCAGATGCCTTTGCGACTCCACGCTGACCACGTTCAACATTTGCCCCAGCGTATCCACATCCACATCATACATATACGCACACATGCTGGCGCCCAGCAGCATGATATACGCCAGGCGTTTATTGCGATGCAGCGCCTCCCTCCCAGGATAGGCTCGCCGCAAACCATTTCTCGGCACCACAATTATCGACTGCGGCAATCGGCGAATGCTTCGCCCCTTTGAGCGATTGTGCGCAAGTTTATGTACCATGCGCTTGGCCAAGCGAATTCGATGCTGTTCTTCTTCATCGTACATGGACAAACCTCCGCATCCCTTTAGTTGGCCCTTGGGAGCGCCCATTCATTCTACCCGACATGGCTTTACGATTCAAACTTCATCGCCATGGATTTAAAAGGGTTTGTGGACTTGTTTGCCGTTTGCGCGAAGATTGCTCCAAAGTCGCAAATCTCCAACTTGTAAAAACGGGGTGAGGCAGGGCTATACCATACTGTGCTAGTATGGTATAGCAGATTGAAATATGGGCTAAAAATCGATAAATACGGCATTTATGATACCATTTACTCGGATTTGGATGGTTTTTGGCTGATAAACCTTCTTAAACACTAGGAATAAGCAAAGGCATTATTATATTTAGCCGCACTATGCCAAATACACAGCCAACTTCATCTCCCATCGGGGACCTTGTGACGTCCGAGGCCGCCCAAATTTGGAAAGCCAAACTTTCCGATAAACTCGATCCAAAATGGCGCGAGGACATCGACAACTTTGAAACCGATATCCTTTTGAAAAAACGCGGCAAGATAGAAGACCGTGTGTTTGCGGAAACCCGGTTGCGCATGGGCGCCTATGGTCAGCGCTATGACAATGGCAATCGTCACGACGGAACGGTCAGCCGCAAAATTCCTTTTCCCACCGACTTGAACAAGGGTCCGGAAACGGCCTGGGATGCTCCCGGCATGGAACGTATTAAGTTGCCGTGGGGCGGCATGAATCCGGCCCAGATGGACGTGTTCGCGGATTTGGCGGAAGAGTATTCCGATAGCATTTGCCATATCACCACACGCCAGGACATCCAGCTCCATTATATCCATATCGAGAACTGCCCTTCCATGTTCCGGCGCTTGGCGGCAGTGGACATCACCACGCGTGAGGCTTGCGGAAATTCCGTCCGCAATGTTACCGCTTGCCCCATTGCTGGCGTTTGCCGCGACGAGGCTTTCGACGTTACCGGTTATGCCAATGCGGTTTTCAAATATCTGCTCGGCCATCCTGATGTGCAGGACTTCGGCCGAAAATTCAAAATCGCCCTGTCTGGTTGCAAGCACAATCCATGCGGCCTCACCAACATCCACGACTTAGGCTTAACAGCCGTGGTACGCCCTCAAGCGGATGGAACGGTCAAACGCGGGTTCGAATATGTGGTAGGCGGGGGCCTGGGCGCCGTCACCTATGACGCCAAATTGTTTTCCGATTTTGTACCAGAAGAAGAGGTGCTGGGCTTGACCCAAGCCGTCTGCCGCGTTTACGCGCGCCTGGGCGAAAAGAAAAAGCGCCATCGCGCCCGCATCAAGTTCCTGGTCGCAGATTTGGGCATCGATAAATTCCGCGAGGAAGTGCTTGAAGAAAGAGCCAAACTGCCGCACGACCCACGCTGGACGGAGTTTTTAGCCACGCTTCCCAAGTTCGAGGAAAAGCCCCTGCGTCCCGCCGGTAAAGGCATTCCCAAAACCTCGGATGCGGCTTTCGACTTCTGGTGTCTTACAAACGTCTATCCGCAGAAGCAGGACGGTTATGTTACCGTAACGGTTACGTTACCTATGGGCGACATCACTTCCAATCAGATGCGGGCTCTGGCCGATATCGCGCGCAAGTATCTCAAGGACACGCTGCGCACGACCGTAGAACAGAATATCGTGATGCGCTGGGTCAGCGAGTCCGATACATACAACCTTTACCAGGACCTCAAAGCCATCGATCTCGCCGAAGCCGGGGCCGCATCCATCGTAGACATCACCGCCTGCCCGGGCACGGACACTTGCAAACTGGGCGTATCGTCTTCCCGCGGACTGGCGGCCGAACTTCGCACCCGCTTGGCCTCCAAGGCCTATGAGAGAGATGAAGCGGTCCGTAACCTGCGCATCAAAATCAGTGGTTGTTTCAATTCCTGCGCACAGCAGCATATCGCCGACATCGGTTTCTTCGGCATCAGCCGCAATGTGGCCGGTTATATCGTGCCGCATTTCCAGATGGTGCTGGGCGGGCAATTCATCAACAACGGCGGCAGTTACGGCTTGCCGGTGGGTGGCATCGCCTCCAAGGCCATTCCCGCGGTAGTTGAGCGATTGACGGACATGTTTCTTACCGGTAAGTTGAAGTCGGAAGGCTTTAGGGCCTGGGTGGAGCGCACTGGTAAGGGTGCCATCATGCAAGGTGTTGCCGATGTCGCTGTGGTGCCCGCCTACGAAACGGACAAGTCCTTTTACGTGGACTGGGGCAGTGTGCGCGAATACAATGTCAAAGACAAGGGCATGGGTGAATGCGCCGGTGAAGTGGTCTCGTTGACCGAGTTTGGTCTCAAAGCCGCTGACCGGGAAGTTTTCGAGGCCCAGCTTCGCTATGATACCGGCGATATCGAAGGGGGTGCCAAGCGTGCTTTCACGGCCATGGTGCTGGCCGCCCAGGGTTTGATCAAAGCCTACAATATCGACATTTCCCAGGATCCGGAATTGGTAATGACTGAATTCAAAGAACGTTTTTACGATACGCAGCTATTCCACGATCCCTTTGCCGGACCACGCTTCGCGCAACTTTATTTCCAAGCCCACGAGGCGCGTAATAGCCAATTGGACAAGGAAAAGGTGCAGCGGCTTTTGCAAGAAGCGACGCTGTTTATCGAGGCGTCCCATAGCTGTTACCTGCGCATGAGCATCAGCAATAGCAATAACCAGACACAAACCGGACTGCTAAAAAAAACGGCGTCCAAACCCGCTTAAGCAGCTGGACCGCGCAAGGAAAATCATGAATCTGCAATACATCAATTGGAAGCTGCATCTCGACAATCCCGCCGAAGCCGAGCCGGACGAATTTTTCAAGGTATTCAGCTCCTGGATACCCGAGTCTTCGGAAGTCTTCATCGACGTGGCGGACTATCAGCACGTGCAGGACGGCCCGGTAACGTTGTTGGTGGGCCATTATGTGAACTATTCGCTGGACCAAACGGGTCGCCGACTAGGATTACTGGCCGATTACAAGCAGCCTTTGGAGGGTGACAACGGAGACAAGCTTGCGTCGACCTTGCTAGGGCTACTGCGGGTTGCCAAACGGTTGGAGGATGAGCCGGGCTTTAGCCATAAGCCCCGGTTCCATTCCGGAGATTTGATGTTCATCGTCAATAGCCGGGCCTTGGCTCCCAATACGGCCGAAACGTTTGCCGCCGTGAAACAAGATGTGATGCAGGTGCTGGAAAAAGCCTATGGTCCAGGCAATGTCACGCTGGAGCATCGCATCGACCCTCGTCAACGGTTCATGGTGCAGGTTGTCGTGAAGGGTTCTCCTAGCCTGAATGAGGTATTGGCCCGCCTTTTACCCTGAAATAGGCGATAAAGGCCCGATTTTTCCTGCTGTGGAATAAAATTCATAACCCCGGTTCCAGCTTCCCATAGTATATTTAGCCACAATCAGTTACCTGGACATTCGCTTTGAATGGGCCGGGAGCCTGCTCGTAACGCGGAGCCCGGCTTGTTTTGCAGGGTAACGGATGTGTTCAAAAGAAGGAAATTCAGATGAATATTTATGTCAGCAATATACCCTACCAAACCACCGAAGAAGAAATGCGCGATGCATTTGCAGCCTTTGGGACTGTGAGTTCTGCCCGCATCATCAAGGACAAGATGTCGGGAAAGTCACGGGGATTTGGATTCGTGGAAATGGGCAATGACGAGGAAGCACGCAAAGCCCTTGAGGGGATGAACGGAGCGGAATTGTCCGGTCGCAAGATCAATGCCCGTGAAGCGCGGCCTAGAGAAGAAGGGCCTGGTGGGGGCAATGGCGGTGGAAATAGTGGTGGAAACGGTGGTGGATACCGTGGTCAGGACAATCGGCCCAATACCAGTCCCATAACCAATCGC
>JAYUHW010000107.1:0-6102 GCA_043766615.1 Fibrobacteria bacterium
GTATTACGGTTACCGGTCTTGCAACGAATGTGCTGCCGAGCTTTTATGAATTTCAGGTACTCGGGGATTCCTCATCGTCTACAGTGAGCCTTATTCAAAAGAATGCAGGGGTCAATGGTTCAATGGTTTTAAGCCAAGGCAAGATGCAGCAAATGGGCGAGCCAATACGCTTTAATCTTTCGGAAGCAGGTTCGGTGACCCTTGAGGCCTACTCACTCGATGGAAATAAAATTGCCACGATTGCAAAAGGGCATTATGGACCTGGAACCCATTCTCTTTCGCTGCATAGTCATGGGGCCGACGATCGCTTACCCGGGTCCGGTGGTGTCATCGTTCCCTCCTGGTATTTCACAAAATTGAGGTTGGTACAATGTTGGAAACATCTATGTCTCCAGGGTATAGGCCGTGGGCAAAATGTTTGAATTGACCTAAGCCATTGGTTTATCAGTAATTAAGGTATAGTAGCTCTTAGTGGCTGGGAAGCACTGATTTTCAAGCCCCGTTGACTATCTTTTCCTTCTAGTAATCGGATAGGCCGAGTCCCATTCCCTGAGGATTTACATGTACTTATCGAAGTTGCGAATTTTCGGATTCAAGTCTTTTGCCAATAAAGTGGAAGTCAATTTTCCCGGCGAAGGCATTACCTCGGTAGTGGGCCCCAATGGTTGCGGAAAATCCAATATCATCGATGCCATTCGCTGGGTTTTAGGCGAACAACGGGTTAAGGCCTTGCGTTCCAGTAAAATGGAAGACGTGATTTTTTCCGGCACTGCCGAGCGCCCACCGTTGAATATGGCGGAAGTCTCGCTGCTGATCAACAACGATTCCGGCGTGTTGCCCTCCGAGTATAGCCAGATCATGATCACGCGTCGCACCTTCCGAAATGGTGAAACTGAATATTTGATCAACAATACCCCGTGCCGTCTCAAGGACATCCATAACCTGTTCTATGATACGGGAATGGGTGCTGCCTCCTATTCTTTAATTGAAGCCAAGATGATCGACAGCATCCTGTCTGATAAAGCGGAAGAACGCCGTCTGATGTTTGAAGAAGCTTCCGGAATCAGCAAGTACAAGCAGCAGCGCAAGGAGACCTTGCGGCAGTTGGAGCGTACCGCCTTGGATTTGGCACGTGTGGAGGACAATCTCAAATTTGTTCAGCAAAACGTAAGCATGTTCGAACGGCAGGCCAAGAAGGCGGAAAAATGGCGCGAATTGAAAAAAGCCTACGTCGGTTTGGAACTCAGTTACAATTTGGATTCCTATCAAGAGTTGGACGTCAAACATCAGACTTTTGAAACCTTGACGATCACATCCCGTGAGCGCATCAGCAGTTTGCAGTCGCAAATCACCGTACAGGAGTCCAATCTCGAAGAGGGTCGACTACTCATCCTGGAAGAAGAACAGGAATTGCATCGCCGCAATCAAGTGGTGGCAGCCACCAATGCCGAAGTCATTCGGATTGAAAACGAAATGGACAAATCGCGGGATCGCATTCAGCATTTGAGCGAATCACTTCTGCGCCTGGAGGGCGAAACCGAATCCGCCGGTCGTAGATTAAGGGAAATGTCCTTGGAGAAAACCCAGGATCAAGAAGAAATTTCCCGATTGGAAGTGGAGCGGGTTTATTTGGCTGGATTGAGCGAAGGTCATGTCGATGAAAAGAATCGCCTCCACGCCAGTTATGCGGAGAAACGACGTCGCGCCGATGAATTGGCGGAAGAGCGCCTGCAATCCTTGGAAGAGCTGTCAGCGCTTAGAAATCGGGCCGCCTCTGCCCAGACAGATTTACAGCATCTCAAAGAGGATGAAGGTGAATTGGATTATCTCCTCCAGGAGACCACAGAAAAAGCCCTGACTTTTTCACAAGAACAAAACGCATTGACGGAAGAAGTGGCCAAGCTGGAAGTGATGGTAACGGACCTTGGCGGGAAGCTTGGGAATACCTCAGTAAGGCTGGTGGAATCGGCCCAGGAATTGAGTCTCTTGCGCGTGGAGGAGCGAGCCAGTAATTCCGAAAAGGTTGCTCTGGAAACGCGCTTGGCCATGTTGCAAGGATTACAGGAAAGCATGGAAGGCGTGGACGGTGGCGTGCAATTTCTTTTGGAAAGCGCCAAATCGCGCATCAAGAATTTATTGGCCGATGCGATTAAAGTTCCCGATGAAGCCGTAATCGTGGCGGAAAAATGTTTGGGCCGTTATTTGCAGGCCTTGGTGGTCGAAAACCATTCTGACGGCGTCGCCTTGTTGGCTGATTTGCATCGCTCCGAAAAGGGTGAGGCATTATTATTCGCGGAAAACCCCGGTTCAAAATTTTCTCGATCCCGTCCTGATTTGGCGGGTGAGGCTGGATTTCTGGGATGGGTAATCGATAAAGTGGAAGCCGGTGCCGCGATTGGACCGCTGCTGGAATTGGCTCTCGGGCACTATGGATTGGTGGACAATCTGGATGTGGCCTGGTCTTTATTGCCAAAATTGGCGGGGCAGGATATTTGGCTGGTCACTCCATCGGGCGAAATGACGCATGCCTCTGGACTGGTTCTGGGCGGTGCCCAAAAAGTTTCGCAAACAGGATTGCTACAGCGCAAGCATTTATTGGAACAAACCGCCAAGCGATTGGAAGAGGTGGTTGCAATCTGCCTGGAACTTTCTGCGCGCATACTCGCACTGGAAACGGAACGGAAAACTTTGGAAGCCGGTCAGGCTTCTTTGGGGCAAGAACAAAAAAAGTTGGAAAGAAGTTGGCAGGAACAGAAATCCAAATTGAATTATCTCACCACTACTTTAGAGGGTTTGGACAAGTCCAAGTCCCAGACGCGATTCAAGTTGGAGGCCGTGCGCATTCAGCTTGAGGAGGCATTACGAGGCCAAGAAGGCATGCAGGAACGTTTGGAAGAGGGAGAAGAAGCTCGCCGGGCTTTAGAAAACCAATTTCATCAGGCTTTGGAAGATGTGCATCGCGTTGAAGGAGAACGAGCCAAATTCGACGAAGCCATGCGAGACCTCGACAAAAACCGCAACCAAAATGAATCCAAGTCCAAGGCATTGCAATTGCGGTTGGAATATTTGGATCGGTCGGAAAAAGAACAGAATGAACTGATCGTAAAGAATGCCGGACAACAATCGGAATGGTCTGCGCTTATCGATCAAGTCAAGCTGCGCATGGAGAGTTTGGTGGATCAGATTCAGCTTCTGCATACCCGGATGACGGGGGAGGAACAGAAGCGGGATGAAGCAAAATTCGTCTACGACCAAAAGATCGGCCGCTTGGATGAATTGCGCACCATGATTCGGAATCGCAATGAGGAGTTGCGGCAAGTGACGCAGGATCAGCACGATGCTTCGCTTAAAATGGAACAAGCGCGCGCCGCCATGACTAATATCCGTGAACGCATGTTTGAATTGCATGAAGTGGATTTTTCTCAGACCACCAAACCCGGCACAGAAGAGCCCATCTTTGAGCGTGTACCATACGACGCTGCTACGGCACCGGAGGAAATTGCCGCTTATAAGGATAAGCTCAAAAACCTGGGGAACATCAACCCTGGTGCGCTTGAGGACTATGAAGCGGAAAAAAACAAGTTGGATGAAGTGAATCGCCAATACCAGGATTTGGATAAAGCCCGGCTGGGTTTGGAGAAGGCCATTAAGAAACTGGATAAGGTTGCTAGGGAACAATTTCTGGAAACCTTTAGTGTGGTGCAGAAGAATTTTCAGGAAGTTTTCTCCAGTCTCTTTGAAGGGGGCGAAGCGCAATTGGCATTGGAAGACAATGTGGATCCGCTGGATGCCAAAATTGAAATCAACGCACGGCCAACTGGAAAAAAAATGCGCGGCGTATCCTTATTGTCTGGTGGGGAACGAGCCCTCACTGCAATTTCCCTTCTGTTCGCCCTGTATTTGGTGCGTCCCTCGCCCTATTGCATTATGGACGAAGTCGACGGTCCCTTGGATGACGCCAACATCGGCCGCTTTGTCAATTTGCTCCGACGGTTTTCCCACCAAACCCAGTTCATCGTAGTGACGCATAACAAACGCACCATGGCTGCGTCCGATATGCTTTATGGTGTCACCCAGGAAATAAAAGGCATATCCAAACTGGTCAGTGTGCAACTTGATGAGGCGAGTCGGATTGCCGCTTGATGAATGGGCTGGACCCGCGGTAAAGCACCTTTTCCGCCGTACGATCATTTTTGCTACGCGCCCGCATGAGAGTGAGCGGCGTCGAAACATTTGGTTTCAAGTAGAAGCGAAGGCCGAGCGATCTTCCAATTTTATTCGGATAGTCTACCTGGTGGTTTGGGTGATCTCGACGATTGGCCATGCGCCGGGCAATCCCTACTGGTCTAATGTGTCCAATCTTGGCGGCGGCGGATTCTGGTTGGTTTGGTCCATGGGGTACCAGTTTTACTTATTGAAATATCCCTATCAACAATGGTTCAAGTATTTGTCCACGACCATGGACATGTTCATCATAACCGGCATGCTTTTTACCCTTCAGTATTCCGCCGGGTACGCCTATGCGTTGAAGGTCCCCACCTTCTACAATTATTTCTGTTGCCTAGGACTGGCTGCCCTGCGCTACCGCCTGCATTTGGCAGTGTATGGTGGTGTTGTCGCCATTTTCAGTTATTGCTCCTTGCTCCTCTATTTCTTTTTAAAATACGATATGCAGTTCGGCACGGGTGTTGAACACACTACGTCGGCTAAAATCTGCGCAAGCTATCTGGGTTTCAATATTCTTTACCTGGTCATTTTTTCCTTTCTCATTTACTTCTTGGTTTACAATGTCAAGCGGCTGGTCAATGTGCGGATTCGCGAAGGAGAGTCCGCACTTAAAGCCAAGGAACGCGCTGCCATTGCCGCCAATGTGGCTCATGAGATCAAGAATCCACTAGAAGGCATTTATGGCGCCGCGCAGCTTCTCAAAGAAGAGAACAAAGGCAATGTCAAATTCATCGATATGATACTCAAGGATTCGGTACGACTGAACGGAGTTGTGCAACAATTCCTGCAATTTTCCCGACCTTTTCAAACGCGTATTTCTGAATTTGATGCCAAGGCTTCCGTTGAGGGTTTTTGTCATGAGCAGGCAGCCCTGGCTGGACCGGATAAAATCCAGTTTCACACATCGGACGCTATTGCCAATGTGCAAGCGGATGGGGAAGGCTTGCGTCAGATACTACTCAATTTGTATCAAAATGCCCTTCGTTATCAATTGCCGAATAAGCCGGTGAATATCACCGTGCGGAAGCAACCGGAAACTGTGGAAATTATTGTAGAGGATGATGGCGAAGGTATTTCGGAAGCCCATCTCAACCAGGTATTCGATCCGTTCTTTACAACTTCCACCAAGGGAACTGGTCTTGGTTTGGCCATATCCAGAAAAATCGCCCGGGAGATGGGAGGCGATTTATATTTTGAACCAAAACAGCCAGGCGCTCGGTTTGTCCTGGTTTTAAAGCTCGGCAGCCTTGGCAAGACAAGCGGTCAAGATAGAGCCGTCGATCAAGGAAAGGTTGCAACATGAATTCCTTGGATACCATGCGTGGGCGGTTTCTCATTGTCGATGACGAGGAGCATATACGCGAGATCCTTCGAGCCACTTTGGAATCCCTGGCCATTTCTATTCATGATGCCGGTTCTGCAGAAGAGGCTCTCAATCTGATTCGTGAAGAAAACGTGGATGTTGTGATATGCGATATACAGATGCCGGGCATGAATGGACTGGAATTCCTGAGTAAAGTCAGGAGGGAACAGCCTTCGATTAAATTTTTGATGATTACGGCCCATGGCACTTTGGATACAGCCATCCAAGCGCTTCGATTCGGCGCGTCGGATTTTTTGACCAAACCTTTTGAGAATGAGGAGATTCGAAATATTGCCCGCAGATTGCTGCGGGAACGCACAGGTACTTCGGATCCGATTCCGACTGTGGAAGTTGGCACTACGGTAAGCGCGCTTACAGGCATTGTCGGTAAGAGTCCGACTTTGCTGGCTTGTTTGGAAAAGGCGCGCAAAGCCGCTGTTTCTGATACTACCGTGCTCTTAACTGGAGAAAGCGGTACGGGTAAGGAAGTCGTGTCCCGCGCCATTCACGCG
>JAYUHW010000108.1:0-3919 GCA_043766615.1 Fibrobacteria bacterium
ATCGATGGTGATGCTCGCTAAGGGAAACCGTTCCCCAGTGGTGCGAGAAGCTTGCGCCAAGCACAAAGGTTTCTACTTGGGATCCATCGGTGGGCCCGCTGCCATTCTGGCCAAGGAAAACATTCTCAAAGTCGAGGTTTTGGATTTCCCGGAACTGGGCATGGAGGCTGTGCGTCGAATATGGGTTAAGGATTTTCCGGCTTTTATTGTTGTCGATGACAAGGGCAATGACTTTTTCAAAGGCATGGGAAGCAAGGAATAATTTTGAAATCCCAACCACCGGTTCCACTAAAGATTTGCTTCGTTCTTTCCTCCATTGGCGGACCGCGTATGCTCAACCCGCTGTTTTCCGCTCCTTTAAAACAGGATGTCGCTTATATCGTTGTGCAACGCCTGGCCGGACCGGGCTTGCTTGATGTTTTAGTGGAGTGTTTACGCGAAGAGTTAAACGTTAGGACCATAGTAGCTGGTCATTCTCTACACCTTCAAGGCGGCGCCCTCCATTTTCTTCCCAATGAACGCCACTATGCATTCAAGGGAGACAAGTTTGTGGCCATTGAGCTGCCTGGCAAAGTAGAGCTTAGCCTCGATCACCTGTTTAAATCGGTACTGGACTTTCCCAATGACTGCACGGTAGTGGTGCTGTCCGGCATGCTTACTGATGAAGACGGCTTAGCTGGACTCACCGAGCTTAAAAAGAGAGGGGCACACATCCTCGGCACATTGGAAAATCAAACGCCTGTATTCGATATGATTGAACAGTTGCGCGACTTGGGAATCATTGGAGAACTCCTTCCGACTAAGCATCTACTTGAACACTTGCGGTTTGGGCCCGGGGATAAAATTGGTTCACTAAGAAGAGACGGATCTTCGGAAGCTGCCAGAATCCTGGTCGCCGACGACGAGGAAAAGGTTAGGACAGGAATAGTTGAAATGCTGCAGTCGCAAGGGTTTGTCGTGGACTTTGCCGTAGATGGTCTCGATGCGTTGCGCAAATTACAAAAGCAACATTTCGACATTCTTATTCTAGACTTGCACATGCCGGAAATGGATGGGATCAAGACCTTGGAAGCCTTGAAAACCATTGATCCAAAACTTCCCATTGTAATTATGACGGGTAGCAACGATACCGTAAAAGTCCAGGCTGCCAAAGAATTCAATGTTTTGGGTGTGTTGCAGAAACCTTTTGGATGGGAAAAGCTGAAAAAAATTCTGCCGCAGCCTAGCAGGCATGCGGCAGAATTGGAGTGATTACGGCACAGCCAAACTAAGTCGACGACAAAGCTAGCGTCGGTGCCGGCTTAACCTGCATAAGTGAAGGCGCGATTTTTCCGTTTTTGCATACGAATGAAATTCGCCCGCCTGAAATCATTGCGATGTTCGAGGCAATAGCGCGGATAGACAAACTGCTTGGGAAATACCTTGACCATGTATTTGCTATCGCAGCCAATCAAGCAGCAGCAAAACTCCAAATCAAGGACTTCGGTGTAATTGTGCTTGAACACCATGTTTTTGACGTCCACGCTTTCGAATTCCTTCTTATGCTTGGCCCGCTGCTTGATGTCCCTGTGCAGCTCGCAATACTTGGCAATCGGGTGGCCCCAAAACTCACGGCCACAACCTGGCTCTTGACAAACCTTAAGCTTGATACGTTTTTTCTTCTTATACTTAGGCAGTTGCATTTAGCCGGTTCCTTGGGGTAAAAAAAGGGCATACGGTCCCCTTATTCAGGGAAAGATAACAAAATCAGCGGACTTGTCAACCAGTAAAGTCAGTTGTTGACCTTATTTGACTTTTTGTAGGCGAAATATCGCTAAAAAGGGCGTATTTATTTTTTAAATTTTTTCTGCCAAAAGTTGAGACGGAAGATTGGATATGCATTTTGGAATTTTCTTGCTCACACGGACTTCGAGCTGTATTCCGGATCCAGGGCTATAATAAGGATCCATGCCAATAATCAAATCGAGTCTCCTGCGCTTGCCTAAAAAAGCGACTGGAATAGGGGTTATTGCCATACTGCTGCTCTCGGGCTGTTTATTGAGCTCCAAACTTCCGGCACCGACTGAAACCACGGGGACCAGTCAAACAGTGGACACGCTTTACCCCCAATCAGCCACTCCGGATCGGAAAGTAGATCTCTTTCAACCACTGCTCGACGCGTCCATAGCCCCTGACAAATATACGGCACCGGAAATTTTCCCTCCCGTAAATGTCAAAGAGAAATACTCAGGCCAGATCGTTCGCTACACCCTGACTCGGCAACGCTTTGGCTCCTGGAGTCCGGACTTGGAATTCAAATGGAATTTATTTTTGCTTCAAGTCAATTTTCTTTTCCCAACAAAATTGCCGGATACCACAGGCATGGTAGGCAAAACCAAGACACTCTATGACTCAATCTATCCAGCCGATGCATTTACCCATTACTTCGATAGCGCCGCCGCACCTGCCATACTAAACAGGATCACTACATCTACCAAGCCAGGTGCAATCGGCATCGCTATAAAACTTTCCGCAGGCCAGGACACACTCGAAATTCAACAGATTGTAGCTGGCTCACCGGCTCAAAAGGCTGGCTTAGTTATCGGTATGAAAATTTTAGCGGTGAACGACTCTTCAGTGATCGGCGACTCTGCCATTGTGAGATTTCAGCGCTTCAGCGTTGGCGATTCCGGTCAACCAGTGACGTTAACCGTTCTCGGTGCGCAAGGCATACTTAACGCAGGTATGATACGCGCGCCCGTCGCCTTTCCTACCGTACTGGCAGACTCGCTGGCGGAAAATGTCGGATACATCTCCATCAGTGGCTTTACGCCCAATACTGTGGGCTCTAAATCCACCTACACGGAGTTCCGCGATGCACTTATTGCAACCAAGAAATTTCCCATGACGATATTGGACTTCCGTGACAATGGGGGTGGTTCAGTGGATATCTCGCTCAACATGTGTGACGAAATCTTGACGGCTGAAACGGTGATTATTCGCGAAGTACAACGCCGATATCAAGACGCCACACGCGCATCTTTAACCGCAGAGGTTACCTCCTTAGCCACCTCTGGTGGAATCGGAGAATTTGCTATAGGTGGAAGCAAGCGCAAGTACCTGCTTCTGGGCAACAGTCATAGCGCCAGTGCTGCGGAAATTATGATTATTGCCCTCAAAGAAGGCGCAGCCGCTCCCCTCATGGGTACAAGGACTTTTGGCAAGGGCGTTGGACAGACGGTTAGGGATACCCCTGGACATGGATTGGCTTTGGTCACCTTCTTAAAGTTTACCGGAGCTTCTGGATTGGATTATCACAAAAAAGGCATTGAACCCGACTATAACGATTCCGCCTCCGGAGACAGCTTGCTGGTGCACGCTGCTTTAAAAGCCCAGACGCTGTTGGGTAAACCCGTAAAAAAACTTTCGGCCCTTGGCCTAAGCGAAGCCGACGCTGACGTTGTTAAACGAGCAGCAATAGTCGAGTGGAATCGTCACCAAACTTTTCAACCGGCAAACAGGGATTTCGATACTCTTTTTCCCTGACACCTCCATAAACCCAAATACCTAAATTTGTACTACTTTTTCCAAAGGAGGAAATATTATGGCAAAAAGTAATGGAATACATGCCCACCCACTTTTCAAACTGGGTAAAGCCCAAGCTAAACGTGACAGCCGGAATTTTATGTTCGCCAGCTTGGTCAAGGCACCTCTGGTAGTCCCAGCCGAATATGATTTTGATCTCAAGCATACCGGCATTGCTACGCCAATGTTTGCCAATGACACCTATGGTTGCTGTGTTATTTCCGGACGCGCCCATCAAACGTTGCGCTTTGAATTGATAGAGCAAAAGGCTAAAATCCAAATCACGGATAAAGAAGTGATCGCGGAATACTTGAAGGAAACCGGAGGTGTCGATTCCGGTTTGGTGGTTCTGGAC
>JAYUHW010000109.1:0-25104 GCA_043766615.1 Fibrobacteria bacterium
ATTCCTGTGGCCGAATATGCGCCAAGGTTAGTCAAGCAGGCTGCAACGGGCAAAGGCGGAGCATCAAAAGAACAGGTGGCCACCTTGATTCAAAGCCACCTCGGTTTAAAAAAGCCACCCACACCTGCCGATGCCGCCGATGCTTTGGCGATTGCCTTCTGCCACTTGATTCAATCCCAGCGACGGATTTAAAAGCAAAAACTACTGAACAAACGGGCCCTCAAATCCCTCCCCTCTTGTTAACTTTTGATTTAAACCATGATTGAATTTCTGCGTGGCCGCCTAGCCCAAACCCATCCAACGCGCCTTGTCATCGATGTGGGTGGAGTAGGATTCGGCGTCGACGTTTCTTTGCGAACGGCCGAACTCTTTGTACAGGTCGGCGAGCCAATCGAAATCATCACCTATCTGCATGTCAAAGAGGAAAGTTTGGAACTCTATGGCTTTCAGAACGCCGTGGAAAAAATGATTTTTCTTAAACTACTGGGTGTCAGCGGGATTGGGCCCAGATTGGCTTTGCGTATACTTTCCGCCGTGCAGCCACATCAACTGGCCCAGATGATAGTCAGCGGTGATATTCGCGCCCTAACGGGCCTTAAAGGCGTAGGCAAGAAAACGGCCGAAGTGATGGTAGCCTCACTGCGAGCCTCACTCGGCAAGCTCGATTTATCCGGTCCGGAGGGTGCTACACATTCGTTCGATGCAGGCGGGGAAGCTTCCCGCGATGCCGTACTTGCCTTGATCACCCTGGGTGTCAAGGATATGGCCGCGCAGTCCGCGGTACAAAAGGCCTTGGCCAGACTGGGCGAAAAGGCCAACACCAGTCAATTGATTACCCAGGCCTTACAGGAAGTTTAGGCTGCCTCCATGACTGAACGCATCATCGCTCCGGAACAATTCGGCGACGACCTCGACCAGGATATTTCTCTCCGGCCAGCGACTTTATCGGATTTCGTGGGCCAGGAAAAACTCAAGGAAAGTTTATCCATTTTTTTGCAAGCGGCGCGTGAACGTCAGGAGCCGATAGACCATATCCTGTTTGCAGGCCCGCCCGGATTGGGTAAAACCACTTTGGCGCATATCATTGCCAAGGAAATGGGAGCCAATTTAAAAATCACTTCTGGGCCGGCATTGGACAAACCTTCAGAGCTGGCCGGACTATTGACCAACTTGGAAACCAACGATATTCTTTTCATTGATGAAATCCATCGCATCAGCCGGGTGATCGAGGAATTTCTATACCCAGCCATGGAAGATTTTAAGATCGATATCATGCTTGAATCCGGGCCTTCAGCCAAGTGCATCAACTTGCCGCTCAAGCGCTTTACCTTGATCGGGGCGACCACGCGCACAGGCATGTTGACCTCTCCCCTACGCGACCGATTTGGACTGACCTATCGACTGGAAATGTATTCTGAAGCGGAAATGAAAAAAATCCTGCTACGATCAGCTCGGATTCTAAAAGTAGATCTGTCGCCTGAGGGCACCGATTTGCTGGCTGCCCGTTGCCGAGGCACGCCGCGTATTGGCAATAGGGTATTGCGTCGTTGCCGCGATGTCGCCCAAGTCAAGGGAATAGGAAAAATCGATGCGAAAATTGTGGATAAAACTTTGAGCATGTTGGGTATCGATGCAGCAGGTTTGGATGAAATGGACCGAACCATTCTCAAAACCATTATCGATAAATTTGATGGGGGTCCAGTGGGCTTATCTACGCTGGGTGCTTCCATTGGAGAGGAAATGGAAACCCTGGAAGAGGTTTACGAACCATTTCTAATCCAAAGCGGTTTTCTAAAACGAACACCCCGCGGAAGACAAGCGACAGCTGGCGCCTACCGACACTTGGGATTGATTCCACCGACGATTTCACCTGCGCAAGAATCCCTGCTTTAATGCCTTTCGTCTGAAAAGACTTCCACGCTTCAAATCAGACTGGTTTTCGGTCCAGAACCCGGTCCAGGACCCGGGCTAGTATCTGGGCACAGTTCTGGGCTAGTTTCTATTGGCCGAGCCAAACCTTTGTCTTCCATGTAGCATCATTCAATTTAACGATGGCCAAGTACACGCCTTTTTGCAGCGCAGTTTGGCTCGCAGAAAAACCATAATCCCAGGCAGTCCTATTCGATTTTCCCGCACCGGCAACTGATTTTGGGTAGAGCGGAATCGTTTTACCGGACAAATCTTGCAAGCTAACGGTTATCGGCGACTTGTGTTCGGTTGGTAGAATCAATCGCAATCCCCCATCGATTTCTTGCAATTTAAAGGCCTGCACGTCATTATGCATCGCCACCGAATGCTTCACATTGCTGGGTGTGCCCGTATAGACGGTAAAAATATCCCCTGCCGACAAGGTAATTGGAGTTGCAAAAGCCAAGTGAATATTCCCGTCCGTGGTGCCAAATGTAACTGTGGGGCTTAAAGTTACCCCATTGTTTTTAACCACTACGTTTTTTGGTGCTGCGAGGGAATCCAGGTAGAAGTCCATTTGTTTTAAGCTAAGCTTCCCGGATTTTACCGCGATGGTGTCCATTTGGTTTAAACCAGTTCTGGCTTGTGAGAATAGTCCATAACCTTCCGAGCCCATGAAGAAAGAAACATGATTGTCCGGTTTGAATACGGGGTGAAAGGCAATGGCATTGGCAGGACCATCATAGGCATATCCTTGAGTAGCCGGAATAGCGGACCAAGCTGCCAAAGCACGAAAATAATAGGATCCCCATTCCACTTCGCGAAAAGGGTCACCGCCCGGCCAATCCCATTCCGGTCTTACAACGCCATTGTAACGGTCGCGCACTGCTTTAAAAACTGTAAATCCTTCAGTAAGCAATCCGGTTTGCATCATAGCTACAGCAGCTCCATATTCAAATCCTGTCATGGATTCGGCATAATAGCCCAATGGATTGGGAGGTTTTGTAGAACCCGTGGGCCAGGTACACATGACTAAGCCCGCATCATTTGGAGAAACGAAATGACGTTGGCCTTGGAAATTATAGCCCACAAAACTGGACTGGAAATTGTTGGTGTATAACTTTTGCAAAGCCGTTCGAATATGTGCCTTGGGATAAAGATCGCCAAGTCCCAATAAATTCGACCAATACTGTCCAAGTAGTTGATCGATTTCACTTCCATTGCCATATGCTTGATCTGTTCCAGGCTTATCCGGAATTTGTATAAAGTAGCCCAATTGCGTATTGAACAACGCAAGATCCTGCAGAGACTTGCCCCTGTTGCGTATTTGAGCGCATCGCGCAGCCATAGCTGCGTCTCCTTGTAAGGTTGCCATTTTTTCAGTTGCAGCCAGTGCCGCTAAATAAAGGGAACCAATCCAGGTATTATTTCCATTAATATTTCCATCCAAGGTATTCCACTGTGAACCCGAAAGTACGCCATCCTCATTCAAATCCCAGGTCGTTATGGAATATTCCATAGCCTTTTTGGCTTTGGGCCACATTTGGCCCAGCCACGTGCCATCCACATTGTGCAAGTGCTCGCGATAAATACTGAGAATTTCGGCAAACTGTCCGTCAGTGGCCGGATGTGATTCCCAAATCCGGAAATTGATGGCACCGGTGGTTTTGTATTGGGTATTGAATACGCCTTCCCGGATGGTCCGCGCTAAATCCGGAAATAGATAAGCATGACCTTGTGCGTATTGAACGACGTGGGTGCAATTTCCGTCCTGATGACTGTCCGTGCGCCACCCTTCATTTACGCCCAAAAATCCGTCCTTGTTCCAAAAAACGGTTGGAGAACGCATAATCGCAAAGTTGTTAGCGGCTCCATCAAGCATCCAATACGGAAGATTGGAGGAATAAAAAGTTTTATTGAAGAGTTTTGTTTTTGCGGTCAAGTCCAAAAGATTTGCATTGCAATAATTCGCAACATCCAAAGCACTGCTCCACCATGTTGAATATTTGGGACCAACTGGGTTCGGACTCCAATTCATTTTGCGATTTGGGAAGTACCAGGTTAAAACAAAAGTCAGTGTTGTCTTTTGACCTGGAGCCAACGTGGCTTCACTTGATAGCGCACCTTGCAAAGTCTGACCCGCTGTTGAGGGGCCAACGCTATCTGCGCCAGCTAGGGTCCCATTGGCGGTAAAGTCCGCCAGTAGTGCATCCTGCGTGGACCAGGATGCCGTAGCCGATGCCGTGCTTTGCTGAAACGCCATAAGGGCCATATTCCCAAAGTAATGTTCGGTGGTGGGAATTTGCGAGCGCATGGAAAGTATTGTCGATCCATTGGTGCGGAGAACGCTATTGATATTGGCGCCATAACCGCTCAGCACTCCTGTGCCGATGGGATTCATTTGCGTGCCCAGCAAATTGACCTTTACAGTTTGCGCGCTGGTATTTTCCATAGTATAGCTATAGACCGCACATGGAATTGCAGAGTTTTTAGCATCCAAGGGAATAAGGGGATTGAAAACTTCCAGCGACACTTTCACGGGCAAAGCTGGTTCAACGAAATCGTACCATCCAAACGGATACTCACCCTTAAAAGTCAGGTCCGTCATTTTTGACCAATTTCCCTGGTTAACTGTTTGCAATGCCCTTACGACAGCTGGTGCCGTGCCAACTTGTGTACGAATGGCAAAAAAGCTATTCGGCATCGTTTTCATAGGGTTTATTTCCCATTCGCCCCAAATCCACCAACTATTGTCACGAGTAGCATTTCCGTTCATGCGAATCGTACCGGCGCCGATGCCGCCCACTGGAATTTGAATGGCCCCCAATGCGGTTGTCGAATAAATATGGGGAGTGCCATGATCAAATAGTGCTTGGGCAAAACCCTGGTGACATGTTAAACAGCCAAGCATAATGGCGAAGGAAAAAAGACGAAATTGACGAAATTTGGTGGAAAACGAGGTAAGTTTTATCATAGTAAGAATAGTACTCGGCCTTCCTATAAAATGGTTGCTATCGTCTAAAAAAGTGTTCCGAACGCACGGAACGGGCCCGATTCCAAGGAAATGTTTGCGCTAACAAACCCAGGCATTCTGGAAGACGCTGGGCTAATCGTCGTTAAGGCCCGAGGACAAAAACGATTCCAGTTCTTCCGGGTTCATGAGCACTTCCCGGGGCTTGCTGCCTCGCTCCCTGCCAACAATACCAGCTCGCTCCATTTGGTCCACCAAGCGTCCAGAGCGTGCATACCCTATTCCCAACCGGCGCTGTAACAAGGACACGGAAGCCTGTTTAACCTGCACAACCAGTTCAGCCGCTTCCCGAAATTTTTCATCCCTGGGTTCATCGGAGCCTTTGGAATTTTCCCCATCGTCTTCGAGATTGAAGGATTGGATTTGCGGATAATTAACGAACTGTTGCGATGCACATTTGGCCATTTTTTCCGCTTGATCATCATCCAGAAAACATCCATGCAAGCGAACTGGTTCCGGGAATTCGATCGGCCGGAATAGCATGTCGCCTCTACCCAAGAGTTTTTCGGCTCCCATTTTATCCATGATGGTACGGGCGTCTATTTGACTCGCAACCTGAAACGCAATGCGAGTGGGAAGATTGGCCTTAATGGTTCCCGTGATGACGTTGGTAGACGGGCGCTGTGTCGCCAAAATTAAATGGATACCCACCGCCCGTGCCTTCTGGGCTATGCGGGCGATATTTGTTTCCACTTCTTTTCCGGACACCATCATCAAATCAGCCAATTCATCAATGATGATGACGATATAAGCCATCAATTTCCGGTCTTCCGCTTCCATTTCTTCCGGAAGTGACGAAGTCCTGACTTTGGCATTGAAGCCTTTGATATTACGAACGCCGCATTGGGCCAGAATTTCATACCTGCGATCCATTTCCACCGTGGCCCATTTGAGGGCTTGCACAGCCACTTCCGGTTGCGTGATTACCGGATACAGCAAATGCGGAATCGCATCATACGGTTTAAGTTCGACCACCTTTGGGTCGATGAGAATCATACGCAGTTCATCCGGGCTTTTTGAGCATAAAAAGGAAGCCATAATGCTATTGATGCATACAGATTTTCCCGAACCCGTTTGCCCCGCGATCAACAAATGCGGTGCGCGCGTCAAATCCATTACATAGGGTTCGCCCCCAATGGATTTTCCCAAGCCTATTTTGAGCGTGTCCTCTTCAACGGCGAATTCCGGCGCGCGTAGAATTTCCTTGATGTACACGATTTGTGCTTTGCGATTGGGCACCTCAATACCGACCACGGACTTACCAGGGATTGGAGCAAGTATGCGGATGCTTTTGGCGCGCAATGCCAAGGCCAAATCGTCGGCTAGGGTACTGATGCGGCTAACTTTAACACCTGGCGCCAATTCCACTTCATACCTGGTTATCACAGGTCCAGGACAGATTTGTGTCACCTTGCCCATCACTTTGAAGTTGATCAGTTGATCTTCGAGCAATTTGGATTGTTCACGCAATTCTTCTTCGGTGAATTCCAAGGGCTGTTTAGGGGGTTCGGGAAAAATCTCATCAATGCTAGGAATGCGATACGTGTCATATTTTATAACGGGTTTGGGGGGTGTAAGGAATTCACCCTGCTCAATGGTATCTTTATCGTCAGCGGCTACCGATTCAAGCCGTTCCGACTCTACAATTTTTGCCGGGGATGCTTCGAAGTCCGGCTTTTTTTTGCCTTTCTTTTTGAAATTAGCTTTGAGTGCTTCTAATGTTTCCTCTTCCGTAATACCTGCAGCTGTTTGGGAGGCCTCCAGGATCTCTGGCTGGACTTCAGGCAGCACCTTATTTACACGTTCCTGATGCTTTTCCTTGAGCAATAATCCGGCAATTTCCGGATTGCGACTTTTAATTTCCCAGTCATTTAATTCGGAAACCCGTTTGCGTTCTAGGTTGAGGTCCCGAGACTTGCGTACGGCAAGGGGATCGTTTAAGTCGAGCTCAATCAGTTCTTCTTCATTATCGAGTAAGGCATTGTCTAATTTACCGAGGTAATTCCCTTCGGATAGCACAGGCACCTTTTGCGCAGTACCGGGTAGGGCGCGTGCATCCCCAACTGTAGAGTCGAGTTTTTCTGAAGCAGCACTTTTTTTACGGCTGCCTTCCACTTTAGCAGTTTTTTCCAACTGTGCCATTGCCAGGGCTGCGTCTGCTGCCTCTCCCTGATTCCTCTCATCGCGTGGCCGATTGGTTTTGTTCCAGAGATGAGTTAAGCCAAGAAAAAAAGGTCGGATCACAAAAACGACAAAGGCTGCCGATTGTTCAGAAAGCGCAACAACGCTCATTCTAAAGCCCCAGACCAGGATAAACAGAATGGATAGGGAAACGATTAGGTATGGACCAAATTGTCCGACCCCAAACATGGGTTGAAATATTTTATGTACCAGGAAGTTTCCCAGGTACCCGCCGGACAATTGATAATCCGAGGAAGTGAGATGCGCGTTGGCGATATTCTTAATGCTGAGAAACATGCCTGCAGCCAAAAAAAGCAGGGTTAAAGCTATGACAATTCGAATGCGCAAGCCACCGCGGGACAAGATAAGTTTGAACCCTAATGTGATTCCAGCAGCCACTAAAAACAGAACCGGCAGTCCACCCGCAAATTGGTTGATGCGATCCGCCCACCAATCTCCGAGGTACGGACCAAGAATATTTTCCGTGAGTGGTGTTGCAAAACTCGAGAGGAGTGCGATAACGGTGATTAATGAGACGGAGAGTACTAGAAGGCCAAGCCCTTCCAGAAACAAAGAATTATCCGTGCCGATCTTTTCATCGGCATCGACGGACTTCGACTTTGACGAGGATTTCCTCGACTTGGGTTTCGCAATCTTTACAGACATGCAATTTCCCCTTTCAAGCCTTGGGCCTCTTGTAAAAATTTCTGGAAACTACTTTCGCCCTTTTAGTCGTGTCCCTGATTCTCACTTCAAGTTCCGTTCCGATTTTGGCGAATGCGGCCGCAACATAGGCCATGGCAATACCCTTGTTGAGCGTGGGCGACATGGTGCCTGAAGTTACAACGCCGATATCCACGCCACCTGCCTGCACCAAACATCCCTCTCTCGGAATAGCCAATTCCAAAAGCTCCAAGCCCACCACTTTCCGCGTCAAGCCCTCACGGACTTTTGCATCCAAGGCGGCTCGTCCCATAAAATCACCTTTGTTTAAATCCGTGATCCACGCCAAGCCTGCTTCTATAATGTTGGTTTTATCCGTAAGCTCATGCCCATAAAGCGAATAACCTGCTTCCAGGCGCAAAGTATCTCTGGCCCCAAGGCCTATTGGTAGAATACCATAGCTCGCGCCCACTTCCAATAATCGCGTCCAGAGCGCAGGCAGATCCCGATGTTCCGGAAAGAATTCAAAACCGTCCTCACCTGTATATCCAGTTCGACTGAAAAACATGTCGACACCGTTGACCTTACCTTGGCCCGCTTTGTAAGTGGCTGTCGCCCTTGGATCGACGTCCATCACTTTGGCAGCAGTATCTAGCGCGCGCGGACCCTGCAAGGAAAGGATGCCGAGATGCGAACTGGCGTTGATGAGATTCACGTCCCCGGTCTTTTGACTGAGTAGCCACGCAAAATCTTTATCGATATTGGAGGCGTTAACTACAAGTTTATAGCTATCGGGCTCTAAACAATAGACGAGTATGTCATCGACTACTGTGCCATTTTCATAGCATAGGGCCGAATATTGCACGTCCATTGGCTTCAAATTGTCCACATTATTCACGGTGGCCCGTTGTAGGAAGGCACCCGCACCTTTTCCCGTAACATAAAAGTTACCCATGTGAGAAACGTCAAAGAGACCAACCGCTTTACGGACAGCCTCATGTTCCAAGCGAATTCCAGAATATTGCACCGGCATCAAGAAGCCGGCAAAGGGAACCATTTTCGCGCCCAAAGCGACATGGATATCATACAATGGTGTTTTTTTTCCTAGGGTCAAAATACTCCCGGGTTGGGCGGCCCTAAAGAGGCCGGAAGAGTGTTGTTAGAAAGCCAGAAGGCCGATAATACAAGGGCTAGAGCCGTATACTCGTAATATACTTTAAGCCCTAGGCCTTGACAAAGCAGTGGAAAACAAAGCAGTGGAAAATATTATCGGATTTCTAAGATCTTATCCAAAGAAGTGGTCCGCAGGATTTGCAGTATTTCTTCAGATGGAGATAAGAGAGTCAGCTTGGCCTTATGCTTGGCTAACTCATTCATATTGAACATGATAACCCCTAGACCGGCGCTATCCAAATAGTCCAGCTCGGCCAAACGCAAAAAGAGGCGTGTGGAAGATTTGGGCACGCATTTCTGGAAAGCCTTGATGAGAGACTCCAGTCCAGCTTGATCCCATTCCCCTTTCACCTCAATGCAGGGTTCACCCTCAAAGTTCGATACCTTAATGTTGGATTGCGACATTTATAAGCCAATCACGTTTAACTTCTTTATGATAACCCATTTCAATGCCAACGTGCAATCATCCTAGCGATTTTTTGACTGTAGGCGTAGAACGGTCTTGTTACTTTTATTGGACGTTTCTCGAAAGTCAAAAGGTAATCTTGCCATGAAGTCCAATTTTACTTTGATCCTTTTGGCCCATGGTAGTCGTGCCCCACAAACTCTGGAGGAAATGGAGAAATTGGCTGCAAAACTTCAACGAAGCCAAAAGGGGTTAAGAGTGCTTCCGGCCTTTCTCAGTCTGATAAAACCGGATCTTTCCTGCGCCATTGGCCAGGCAGCAGCAAGTGGGGCACTGGAAGTTCACGTCCTTCCGCTCTTTCTTTTTACCGGCAAACATGTGCTTGAAGATATACCGGCACAAATCAAGGCAAACCGGGCACTTTACCCCAGTATGAAGCTTATCCTTCAAAAACCAATTGGCCGTCACGCCAGTTTTGCACAGTTCTTACTCCAAGCAGGTGGTTTCCAATAATTTCCGGACGATAGACACGCTTTTTCCTACCTTGCCCCTTTCATGCCAAAGCCCAAACCCAGCCGAAAAGCCTCCCAACTCTCCCCTAATCGCCCCGGTGGCCGTCGAGGTCGTCGAAGCCGTGACGATGGGCAACGCGAAAATCATGAGCCGGGAAGCGACAATCACGCGCCTAGTTCTAGAGCAGGCTGGGAACCAGAAGGATCCTATCAAGCGAGTCGTGTCAAACGAACTGCGGACCAATCACGCCATGAACCCGCAGGTAGACATACAGAGCCACGCTTTCCAGGCTCGAAAGATAAGGGCAAAAAGCATCCGGGCAATAAAACTTTAGGCAAAGGTGGGCAGGGTGCCCGCATCCCTTTAGCCAGAGTCAGCGGGAAGCCCGTTTACCGTGGCGGAAAAACCGAGCGGATTCCCATTATACGCGAGCCGGAAAAAATTATTCGTTTTTCGGATTTGCTCATACAACTTGCCCGCAAAGAAACACCCACCCTAGTAGGACCCTCAATCAGCCCTGAGCCCTTGGCCAGACTGGATTATGGTCTGGAATTGGATTTGAAAAATCGGGCCCTGCAACAATTCTGGGCGGCAAATGGATTGCCGGATAAGCCCAACCGCATAACACCGTCTCCGAAGCCGCGTCATTATCGGACAACGACCAAGCGCAGAGTCATTTTTGACAAGGGTCGCTTTCATCTTGATTTTCTTCCTGATCCACGCACAGGGGCGGAACGCATGGGAGCCGGCTCCAGTCTTGAGCCAAAAGAACACGCAGACCTCTATACCTTCTTGCTTACAAAACTGAACCAACCTGCGTATTCTCAAATCGCCCACGCTCTCAATTACCTCGTCATTCGCGGGGATTATACTCGGTTTTCCGTTCTTTTCAATGTCCACGAATTGAACGCCAACGTTGTTCGCAAAGCCAAATTATTGAGTGAACACCTGCAAACCATCGATCCCAAAACGATGTCCGCATTTTTGTTCTACGACTCCGGGAAATCTCCCTTTTATCTGGATCAAAGAAGTCCGGAAGGGCCCTGGAAATTCAAAAAGCTGTTTGGCCCAGATAATTTGCGTCTCAAAGTTGGCGACAAGAATTATGCGTTTCATCCCACCTCCTTTTGCCAAGTCAATGCCTCCATATTGCCATCGTTTTTGGAAAAAGCCCATCAGCTTTTAAAGGCACGACCCGAGCAACGCTTAATCGATCTATACTGTGGTTTTGGTTTGTTCAGCCTGGGTCTTGCCGGAGCCTACAAGGAAGTTCTAGGTATTGATGCCGCAGGCATGTCTATTCAAGCCGCGCAAGCCATGAGTGTTGCAGAAACCACTGGCCGTTGCCGGTTTAAGGCCGGAAGAATTCAGCTGGGATCGTTAGATAAACTCCTGCCACAACCGGATGCCGGAACTCCAGAGGCTATCCTATTGGATCCGCCCAAGAATGGCACGGAGCCTGGCGTCATCCGTGCGCTCGCATCCCGAGCTCCTGTGCGTGTACTGCATATTTTTTGCGATATGGACACCTTGGCCAAAGAAGTGAATCAATGGCGAAAAGTTGGCTACATGGTGGCAAAAGTTGTGCCCTTGGATATGTTTCCCGGCACGGACAATTTGGAAGTTATGGTGTTATTTATTCCGGATAGATACAGTATTCTCAACCGTGTAGATAAGCGGCCACCTGAGGGATATTCCGGACCATTCCACAAATCCAAGCCTAAATAAAACGTAAAAAGGATTTTCCATGCTGAAACGATTGACTTCATTTCCAGGTTGTCAGGGGCCCGTTGTGACCATTGTTCTCGATGGCTATGGCATCTCGCCTTCGACTGAAGGAAATGCCATCGCACAGGCAAATAAGCCAGTGCTCGATTCTCTCCTGGCACGTTACCCAAACCTTGTTCTAAAGGCACATGGAAAGGCCGTCGGTCTACCCAGCGATGAGGACATGGGAAATTCCGAAGTGGGCCACAACGCCATTGGTTCTGGTCAAATTTTTGAACAAGGTGCCTCTCTGGTAAATGAAAGCATTGCTTCCGGAAAACTTTTTAACCGTCCGGCTTGGAAAGATATTGTATCCAATGCCAAGGCCAACGGCACATTGCATTTTCTGGGATTGCTTTCAGATGGCAATGTCCACTCGCATATCAACCATTTGACCGCCCTGATTCAAAGGGCCAAGCAGGACGGCCTTTCCAAAGTCCGCGTCCATATTTTGCTGGACGGCCGTGATGTTGGTGAAACGTCCGCGCTTGAGTACGTCCAGCCTTTGGAAAAATTTCTTGCGGAAGTTTCCAGCGACGATTTTGATGCGTGTATCGCCAGTGGTGGCGGTCGCATGAAAATAACTATGGATCGCTATCAGGCCGACTGGGGTATGGTTGAAAAAGGTTGGCACACCCACGTTCTTGGGCAGGGCCGTCAGTTTGAAAATTCAGAAACCGCCATAAAAACCTACCGTAGCGAAGCAGATGGAGCCAAAAGTCGCGTTATCGATCAGGATTTGCCCCCTTTTGTAATCGCCAAAAACGGTCAACCGATAGGGACCATTGAGGACGGTGACAGCGTTATATTTTTCAACTTCCGTGGCGATCGAGCCATCGAAATTTCCAAAGCCTTCGAAGATCAGGAGTTTCCACACTTTGACCGAATCCGAAAACCAAAAGTCGTCTATGCCGGTATGCTGGAATACGATGGGGATTTGCATATTCCCTTGCGGTATTTAGTAAGCCCGCCTGAGATTAAAAATACCATGGGCGAATATTTGTCCGCCAGTGGTATCTCTCAACTCGCCTGTTCGGAAACCCAAAAATTTGGTCATGTAACCTATTTTTGGAATGGAAACCGTAGCGGAAAATTTGACGATAAGCTGGAAACTTGGATCGAAATCCCCTCTGATCGAGTTTCTTTCGATGAACGCCCCTGGATGAAGGCGGCGGAAATCACCGATGCCGTCATCGCGCAACTAAAGACAGGCAAATATCGATCGACTCGCTTGAACTACGCCAATGGAGACATGGTGGGTCATACCGGAAATCTCCGCGCAGCCATTATGTCCATTGAAGCCGTGGATTTGTGTCTGGGCCGCTTGCTTCCAGTGATTGATGCTTTGGGAGGCATGGCATTGATCACCGCCGACCACGGAAATGCCGATGAGATGTACGAATTGGACAAAAAAACTGGAAAACCCCAGTACGCCAAAGATGGTAGAGTCAAGGCCAAGACCAGTCATACCTTGAATCCAGTTCCATGCATTTTTTATGACAATGTGAATGCGGGGAAGTATCAAATCGATGGCAAAGATTTCGGCTTATCCAACTTAGCCGCGACAACGGTCAATTTATTAGGCTATGCAGCACCGGACATGTGGAATCGCAGCATACTTGCCTTCAAGTAAATCGAGGCAGAATTTAAAACAATTTGGAGCCGTAGCAGAAGCCTCAATCCCGACCGTAGGACTCCCCCACCTTGAAGGTATTTTCGCGATCCAGCTTCAGAATATTCTGAAGAAAACTGGTTTCGAATCGGATTTGTTTTTCCGGAGGGGGCTCTTTAAGCAAAGTGAATTGCACCTGCGGCTTTTCAACCTTACCTTCAATAACCAAGGTTTTGTTAAAATTTAATTCCTGAAATACGGTGCTGGTTTCTGATGAAGGCCCCGACTGTACGTTTTCGCTTTGCTTGGCCACGGGCGCCTGGGTAGGCACATTCTTTTTTATTGCGGTACCCTTTCCAGCCGTCCAGCCACTACTGGATAAACCCGTCAAAAGAAGGCATATCGCCAACAATGTCCTGCGATGGCATATTTGAATTTGACTCATTCTGTTCCAGATTATCGGTATTTTTCGTCGAAACTCAAATTTTCATTTATTTCAATCTATCCGCCAATTTTTCATCCTTTTGCGCCATGGGTGGTGAAGTTAGGAATGGGAATTTCCTGCTCCCTTAAGGATTTCAAATATTCTGGAGTCGCCTTACCTTGATTCCATGGAAACACCGCGCCAGCCCCATCAAACTTAAAGCGAATACGCAGTCGCGCCCAAATTCCAAAACCTTCTGTTGCCTTAAGATTCTGGGCTGAAATTCTAAAGTAATGGGTACCGGCAGACATTTTCCTGGACACCAATGGCCATATGTCCATACTGATTCCTTTATCCCAACTACCCGTTAAATTTTTATGGCTCAATACCACGGTTTGATCTATTTGCGCCGACCATTCTTGTGGGGCAACGATTTTTAATTCCATTCCCTTTACACTATCCGGCAACTTAAATGCGACTTGTGCCCAAATTTGTTTCCAAGGAATGTACGGGCTTAGAGTGGAATCCACTTTTGGACCTTGCCCTTTATCTCCAGCCCAAAGAAAGCGCATTTCAGCGGCAACGTCATCCGAATAATTTTTCTTTGGCATGACACCTATGCGCGATCGCTGCCAAACAGAACTATCGGCAGGTGGCCATCCCGATTTGGGAAACTCGGGAATAACCATCCAGTCTTTACTCGTGAAAATATCCAGTGTGGTGTCTGCTTCTGAACTATGTGTCCACTTATCCGGTTCAATCTGGAATAACCTGGCAAAGGCAAGCTCTCCCCATTCGGTTGCTATCGATCCAGAGATTACTTTTTCGATTAATTTTCTGTAGCGATCCAGTGACTGATCCTGTAACTGATAACCAGCGGTTTCCAGCTTTTCCGAATAAACTTTTCGTTGTTCAGGTCCAGCCTCTGTAGGAATGGGAGGATTAGTCAGCGCTTCCTGGGAAAGTAAATCAAGACATTTCGCCTGTATAAAAAGTGCCCGACCCAGATCTAGTTTCAATGAATCAACCATGGTGTTTTTATTCAAATTGTACTTGAAGGCGAAATCCAGTCCAGCCTGAAAATTATCCATGGCTTTTTCTTCGAGTTTCGGAATTCCTTCTTGCAATAGTTTAACCTGATAATAGAATCGCTCCATCGCCTGAAAACCAGCAGGAAAAGGTGCCGAGCGCGCCATGTCAGCAGCCGCCAAATAATGTCGACCTAATTCACGTGTGCCCTGCAAAATTCGACCTCCAAGTGTATCAATGGTTTTGGGATCTAGCTCATACTCTTGAGCAATATCAAAAAACGAATTGAAATACTTCATCCCCTGTTCTTGGTAAGGCGTCATCCGAGATATTTGCTGCAGCTTTCCTGCGATGGCTTTTTCCGGGGTAGTGGCGTCTACCCGAATGACCTGAGCCACCATGGCCATTGCCTTGATTTGAAATCCTGCATATGCATTGGCCATTCCCAACATATGCAGACTGGCATCGCCAACCCATTTATTGTTAACTTCCTGCTTTCGACCAATAGCCAGCACTTGCATATATTGTTTTTGCGCCTTGGCATACGCCGCCGAAAGTGAAGCCATGGCATCTTCTTCTTGATCCAATTGATCCGCAACAATCTTTGTCGGTTTACGTGCACCCAAATACACTTCAGTGCCAAAATCTTCAAAACCTTGACCAAGAGAAAAGGCCGCACGTAAAGACCAATCCACAATACGGTAATCGAGAACCTTGATAAACTCATCAACGGCTGATTTGAGCAAAGCAGTTTTGGACTTGAGATCGGATTCATATGCTGATGCCCGGATGACCAATGCCCGCATGCGTTTACTGGCGATTTCCCCTAAAGTATGCTGCGCTTGAGCAGCGTAAAAACGGGCTGAGGCATCTGCATTTTTGAGACCGGCAAATTCCGAAACTGCCTGCTTCATAAGTTGGACGGCTTCTTCCTGTTGCCCACGCTGAAACGCTGCCGTTCCACCCATACACAATGCCTGTATCAAGCGATTCTTATCCGATGCGTATCGGCGCGTGAATAGACTTTGCAATTCACCAACTTTTTCCCAATTCTGTTGTTCTCCATATAATTCCACTGCTCGGAAAAGGAGATTGGGAGCCTCGACATTTTGAGGATATTTTTTGGCATACAATTCAAATGCTTTCGCAGCGGAATCAGACCGTTTGCCGTTAAAAAATGCGAAACCAGCATTGTACAGCGAGGGTTCCGCATCCGGACTTTCTGGATAGGCGCGCACCAAATTCAAATATTTTAGGCCCGCAGATTCCCATTGCCCATCCAATTCTCGGCATTTTGCTTCGCGAAAAAGTACTTTTGCCAGTAGTTTTGATTCAAAATATGCGTCAAAAAAGATTTCATAAATGTGAATGGCTTCCTTCCATTTTTTTTGTTTTTCCTGCATTACCCCGGAATTAAATAGTGCCACGGGTGCAAATTCAGAGGTCGGAAATTCCTTTGCCACCCGCGCATACGCGTCTGAAGCCGATTGCAATTCACCGTGTTTTTCCTTTTTTTCCGCCTGTAAATAAATGGATTGGGCCAGCCTTTCCGTGGCCTCAGCTTTTGCCGCGCCATCGGATTCTTTAAGCATGGTTCTATAGATAGTTTCAGCATCCTTGAGTCTCCCCAGCTGACCATAGGATTGCGCCGCCATCTGGGACGCTTCACCATAAAAAGTGTTTTGCGGAAATTTCTTTCGAATCGCTTCGTAAATAACCAGGGCTTTGGAAAAATCGCCCTGATTGTACAAATGATTCCCTTTCCAGAGCATAATCTCCGGAATTTTTTCATCATTAGAATCCAAACTCAAATAATTATCCAGGCTTTGCAGATAAAGAATAGAGGCCTCGGACGGTGGCATACGTGCCGTATCAGGCTTAGGAACGTCCAATTCCACCGAAACCACAGAATCACCTTTTGCCGTGGTTGCGGAAATTTCTGGTAAGGCCGCACCGGCCCCCTGAGTTGGGGCTTTATGCAATGACTTGAACCCTGCGCAATGGATCAGCAGAAATGCCGCCAAAAACGGACCACTCCGTAAAAATCGTTGCTTACTTTTTACCATCTTCAGCCTTCTTCAGCATTTCTTGCGCCGCCACAATGGCATTATATGCGGCTGTCATTTTAAGTTTCTTATCCCCTATGGCCGAGACTTCAATATATTTCTTGACTGCGGCAGAGTATTCTTCCAATGAGTAGTACGCATCGGCTTCCTGATAATTGTACTTGGCTCGGTTTGGATTTTCAGGATAGATTGCCAAGAACGCCTCGTACGCAGAAATTGCCTTACGGAAATAAGTTTCACGCGTTAATTTTCCGGGTCCATTTGCGTCCTTTAATTGCTTGGCTTCGTACAAGTAATGACGGGCCACCAGTTCGATAGCCGCCTGGCTTACCGAGTCCGCAATCTCTTTTGATTCCTTGGCTTTTATTTTCTTATACCATTCGCCATTGCGGCAATACAGTCTGAAAATCTTTTCCCGAACTTCAGCTGCTCTTTGATAATTCTGTTCCTTTTCATAGGCCAGGCCAAGCTCCATAATGGCTTCCGGCATACGATCATAATCGGGATAGCCATCCAACAGGGCTTCTAACGCATGTTTGGAGCGATCCAACCGGCCCTGCTGTCTATAAATTACGGCCATGCGATGCAATAATTTAGCCCCCAGGTACGCATCACCCAGTTTTTCCGCAAAAGCCTTACTTTGCTTTAGGCCGCCATCACCGCTCGTATCGCTTTCTGCAATGGATAAAGCAGCAAACTGAAGCGCCTCACTGGTCAGTACGGATTTGACTTTGCCTTTAGCGTTTCTTCCCGATTCCTCCAATATGAAGGTGAAAGAACTGATGGCCGTTTTATATGCATTGGCCCGGTATCTGGTCCATGCCAACTTATAAAGAGCCTGTTCAAAATATTTAGAATCGGCGAAGTCGAGAACCTTATCATAGGCTTCTGCCGCCTGCTCCAGTTTGTTTTCGTTGAAATAATATTCCCCAATAAATATATAAGCCTGTTGCGCGTAGGCTGCCTGCGGGAAGCGTTGTACCAGCTCTTCAAAATAGTGGAGGCCGGAGACCGTTTCACCCCGTAATGTTTGGGAATAACCCATATAGTATAGTGCCGCAGGTACGTAAGGCGAGTTCGGGTAGCCGGATATCAACTCCTTCCATGGCAATTCGAAACTCTCTGGTTCGAGACTGGGTTCCGCTAGAGGGACCCGGCCTACACCTGCCTGCGCTTCAATCCATTGGAAAGATGCCAGACGTTTCTTAAGCGCATCCTCCTCGAGTCCATAATTCAAATAACCTTTCTGGAACAACATCCAGTCCATAATACCAAGGGAATTGGGGTCTTCACTAAGCTCTCGGATTCGACCCAGAATGTCATCCGACTTGCCCGCTAAACGCTCAGATATATCGTCCGCCAAAACATGTGAACGCTTGACCATTTCCGACCGAACAACGGTTTTGGAACTATCCGAGCGCAAGGCTGAAATTTCATCTTGAAGCTTGCGCTGCGAATATTTCAGTAATTCTTCCAGCCAAGCTTTGTGCATCACATGAATGTCCAAGGCAAGGGCACGACTTTCAAATAGCTTCTCTTTAATCACCATTCGGAAACCGGTCGTATCGTTCACGGTGGAATCAACAACTTTCAGATTTGCATGTGCCGGGTCCGTCAGTTTCGCCAACACGGCTTCTCTTTCACTGTTGAATGATTGCTCGGAATATTCACCCGTTTTATATCTATCATCAACAAAATCACAAAGCCCTAGCCCTTGTTGGTAAAGCTGAGCTATTTTTTCCGCAGTTAACGGCTTTTGTCGGCCTAAAGCGGCGGAGGCTTGGACCAATTTGGCGTGGACCGATTTCAACTGGCTTTCCGAAATAAGATTATTCTTTTGGCGTTCAATTAATTTATTGTTGAAATCCTTTAACTGATCGGATTCCCGGTCAACCATAACACGGAACGCCCATTCATTTTTGGCCTTTAACATAACCTTTCGAACCAAGACCATAAAGCCCTCGATAGCCCAAGGATTATCCGGATATTGCGAAATCAGTTTTTTCAGAATAAATTCTGCTGCATCCAAATCCTGCATTTTGATGTTGGACCATACCATGCCATAAAGTGCCTCAGCTTGGAATCCAGGCTGATCCAGAAGGTTTTGATAGCCCTTCAATGAAGTCTCGTAATGGGCTTCTTCAAAATTGAGATGCGCCAAGGCAATTTCCGCCTGGTTATGCAATTGCTTATCAATTTGCGATTCCGCCACCAAGGTTACCAACACCCCTCGGGCTTCTGCGTATCGCTTTTGGCGAACCAACGATTTTGCGTATACGAATAGGGATTTGAAGTGATACCGATCCTTGGCAGTTGTAGAGGTCATTTCGGTTTCCAAAAGGGAATCTTTTCTCAGTGCATATGTGCTTTGAATCACAAGATATTGGGCTGGCGGCAATAACTTGGAATCTAAAATACCGGCGGTTTTGAAGACGTGGAAACGGGCAATGAGAGAATCATCCTGACGGGATTCGAAAAGGGCTTGGAGAAGGCCCAAGCATGCAGGCCCGTACATGCGGCTTTCCGGTGTAACTTTGCTATAGGCTTCCACAGCCTTCAATGGCTTTTCACCTTGCATAAAGCTGGCGCCTAAATAATAGTTCACGATCCCAATTGAAATCCGGCCGTGGAAGCGCAGTGATAATCTTTCCAAATCAGATTGAACCATTTCAATGCTCTTGGAAGTAATTCGTCCCTTAATGCGGCCAAGATCCAGACTGGCCATTTTCTCCCAATCCGGTTTTTCGCTGCGAGCAGCCAGGGAGTCCTTATAATCGTTCATTTCTCCATAGAACCGTTGCGAGGCTCGGCCAACATTGGTCATCAGCACCTTGAAGAATTCATCTTCAATAAGCGAATTCTGATTACCCAACTTGCTTAAACCAATACGTTCGCTGTATTCCGCAAGTAAAGCAAACGCATCATCCCATCTCTTGTTCAATTCTTTCTGCACTTTCACCAAGCGCCCGATTCTTTCCACATTGTCTTTAAGCAACAGATCGATCATGTCTTGGTTGGGACTTTCTTCCAACATTTCCCGTGCGATGAAATTCGCATCCTCCAGAGGCTTCTCGAGGTCCAGCACCTGCCTGCGAGTTAAGGCCAAGTTTCTTTCGAGACCTTCGATCATCCGATCCAGTTTAATGTCATCATTGGGGCCCAAACCGGTAATCCGCGTCGGATAAAGCTGCAGATCCCGGAAATCTTGGCCCATATACTTCAATCTTTCCAATTCCTCGAGAATGAGATTTAATTTTCGGCGCTCTTCACGCAGGCGATTAACCATGGCATCAGCTTGGGACCAAAGACCCTTATTGGAGGGTGCAATAGATCCAAAGGTGAAGCCACGATTCCAGCCAAGGCTTGAGCCTGAAGCGTCAGGAGTCGCAGCAAAAGTAGGCGCAATAACCGCAAGGGCGCGCAGGAATAAAAGAACCAGAATCAGAAGCCGCACTAGCGGCATCCAGACTCTAGTTGAGGTCGACGGTTTTTCCATCAGCCTCCTTTCTCCGGAGTTCCAGCTTTTTCTTCCTTTCGGATGCGTCCAATTCCTCGGACTGGTTTACAGGCGCGCCCAAAGTGGCGTCCAGGTTTACCTTCTTTCGTTTGTCTTGATAGCGCTTAAGCAAAAACGATCGATAAAGTTCACTAGAGGGCTGAGTAAACCAGAATGGATATCGCACTAACCAGAAAACTTTCCATTGCGGATAAAAGGGCGAATAACCGTCTGAGGCGCCTTCCAAGCAAGGGTTAGTCGCCACGGCGCAGGGTCCCAATCTAGGCCCTCTATCTTTGCTAAGTAGCCAAGACAACCCGCCTTGCAACTCGAGTCCATTTGCGTATTTCATTTTCGCCCCCGAATTGACATACATGGGCATTTCCATGAAGTGCATATCAAAGGGCTTTCCAACCACATAAAAGCGTTTCCAGTTTCCATTATTCTCACCAAAAACATTGGCTCTAATTTTCTTGGATATCTGGCTCATGAACGGCTGGGCTTCGAATTCGGTAAAGAAATCAGTTGTATAGGTTTTTAATTCCAAGCCCAATGACATAGGCACCAAGGAGAAATCCTGTTCCGGCAATTTCAGTTTTCCCTTGCTCTCTCGTACCAACATCGCATTGTTGTTATTGACATCCGAAGAAAATTCCCCTTCCCATCCCAAATTTGCATAGAGCTTGAACGGCAAGTATGAGGAAATTCGGATCAGTTCAACGTCTGCCGATGTCAACAATTTCCAACTGGTCACGCGATCGGAATTGCCGAGTATAAATCCTTCGGGCCCAAACCCTTCTCGTTGAACTCGGTATCCGTTGGATGGGAAATAATCCAGTAAGGTCTTTTTCAATTCCAAAGTCTGGCTGAAACCCAGCAATCGTATGGATTTATTATTCGCCGTCGTCAGTTTGGCACGGGCATACAAATACCCTGGGGAGAATACGTAGGTTAGAGCGTTGATACCACCGACCAGATCCAGGAAATCGGTCAGCCCATAATTCAATTCAATATGTGGAAGAACAGGAGGAATTTTTTGCGCTGCAGCATTGTCCCAAAGGAATGTTCTGCCATACATGGTCAAATGCATATTCCCCGCCCCGGAAGTTGAGGAGGAGGATGTCGTACTCAATCCATCCTGACGGGATCGCCTGGCCTGTGCCAGAATCGACTGGGCAAGTGTCAAGTAAAGTATTACCCCGATAACCAGGGTTTTAGGCAACTGTTTCATTCCAATAAATCCTCAATTTGTTTCAGTTCATTTCGAATTTGCTTACGCTTTTCCGTGACTTCCACTTCCGCTTCGTCGAATACACCTTTGAAAACATCCTTCGACTGCGTAGCCTTCCTTTCTTCCAAACCGATTTCCTCGACTTTAAGACCGGCCGCAGATGCTGCTGAGCCAGAAGCAGCCGCAGAAGTGGCTGTCGATGCAGAATCCGGTTGGCCTTTTTTCTGCGCGGCATTTTTGGCCACCTTTTCACGGAATGACTTGCGTTGCTCCTCGTTAAAAATGAGTGCCCGGATGGCTTCCGCTCTGGTTTCGTTAAATACCAACGGAGCTTCAAAGCCAATTTGCAACCTTGGAGGCTTTCCAGTTTCGCGATCGAAGAAGGAAATTGGATGAATTGGATCCATGGTGAAATCAACGGTAAAGGTGAGCTTATCCCCCATGGCAGCACGGTATCCCATTCCTATTTCATAGATAGTTGGGAGAAATCCACCAGGAGGATTTGGATTGAATTGGGTTGGCAACGGCTTGTACAACATCGCTCCACCCCGTATGAACCAATTCCTACGATTTCCCATATATTCCATGGCACAACGAAATTGATGCTGCGAATAAGCGTGGACAAGGCGATAGTCATCTAGGTTGGCGTAATTGAAATAGGCCTTCACAGGCAACGCGTGGATGACCTTCACTAAATCGAGATCCGCAGCCACACCCACATACAGCATAGGGTCAAAGCCCGGCGTCGATTCGGCCTTGGAATAAATGTCTTCCTCCGTAGACAAAGTGGCACTCAATATCACAGCCACGCCGAAAATCCGGAGGTTGTCGTTTCCTGGAGTCGTAATTTTCAAACGCGCAGTGGAAGCGCCGAGTTTTTCCCCGTCCCAGGGTATTCCCTCGACTTCCAAATGCAAGAAATTTGCCAACCCCAGGGTTGCACCTACATTGGGAGCAAGCAGCAAGTCCCTATGCAACCTATTTCCTGACCCGTACAGCAGGCGGAAATCATTGCGGTAAACCGTATCCACCAGCTTTGCCAATCGTTGATTGGAAACCGGCTGAATTCGGAAATAGGAACTCGCACCCACCGTAACCCAGATGTCACCCACTCCCACCGTATTGGATGCCAGCACTCCGGGAACGCCTTGCGCTCGGGAACGGAACTGGGCACCCATGGCACTGTGGGCCAGGAGTCCAAGGGTTAAGAGGAACGGAACGATCTTACTCATCGTTGACCGGCCTCAGGGTCGATGGCTTAAAAGTTTTGCCATCTTTTTTACGCTGCCGCTGGTGCTCGCGCAAAAGATCGATCTCGGCCGGAGAGAACAAACGCCAGCCGCTGGCATTTGTTCTGAATCCGGCGAGGCTGGGATTTTCTTCCAGCCAACGCTTCAAGGTCGAGACGGAGACTCGAAGAGCCTTCGCTACCTGACCGCTGGTGTGATAGGATGGATTGTTTGAATCGTTCAGGCTGTACATCTGAACTCCTTTGTTTGGGACGTCTAAATATTTTATGGGGTGGAGGACCTAATACCCTAGAATTTCATGGACTTAAGTAACCCGCGAACTCATCCAAGTACCCACGGAAATCAGGGTTCATAAAACCCTTCAATGACCCAGTTGCTGAGGCTGCCGATAAAACACATTTCGAATTGGTCCGGGAACCCACCAAAAAGCAGAGAATAAGTTCATTTTCAACCTACTTTATGACCCCTCCAAACTTTTTGAAAATTTGAACTCGCAATTTTCAATGCAATGTGTGGAAATTTGCTATTCTCACTAAGTGCTCAAATACCGCAAAAAATGAAAAGGGTTGCCTCTCGGGCAAAAAAAAGGAAATCATATCCTTAACCTGAGTAGACACAAAAACATCAAATAAGGTGGCCGGATGCGAATAAAGTTTTCGAGACATAAGCTCATGCTGGCGGCCTTGGCATGCAGTGTTCCCTCCATCATTTTTTGTGCCGGAACTCCTTTGGTTGAAAATCCAGATGCACTTTGGGAGGTCAGTAAAACCCACTTGAAGGATCCGATGAATTGGCCAAGTGTTTGGCAGATCAATCCACAAACTGTTAAGCCGGTGAGTGCAGCTGAATTGCCAAATCCGGATAGAGAAAGCGCAGACGCTTCCACAAGATCAGTTCAGCATGGTAAGAAATTTGGCAATGAGGATTGGAAAAAAAATCCCACCAATCGAACGCAAAGCTACCTGCAGAAAGTGGGCTCACTCCAGTTAACCGAAAGCGAACCGCTCCCTCCGCAGGACGCCCCAAGACGGGAATCTTCCACCATCGAGGGCAGTCCAACTAAGTATTATCTCTCGCAGGAAGTGGTGCTTGGCACACCATTTCTCGCCGAAACCGGGATAGGTACTCATGCTTTTCCGCATGAATGTTCTCTACGTTATAGTTCCTCCAATGAATCGGAAATTCTCCAATTATTCGATGAAGTGGTGATTGGTGCTGGTCGGGAAGTCGGTGTTAAACCAGGTGATTTATTCCGAACCTACAATGTAGGGCTTAGCTACCGGTCCCTGGCTACGGGACACGATTTAGGCCGAATCGTTGAAACCAATGGTATAGTGGAAATAATGCGCGTTGGGCCGAAAACTTCGGTCGGTCGGCTGATCCGATGTTTTGGTACCATTTCCCAAAATGCTCGGGCATGCCCACTCAGTGCGCTAACCGAAGTGGTCGCTACCGGCTATTCACCAGTCACCAACGGCAAGTTGAGTGCAAGGGTGGTATGGTTGAATGATGAGCAATTTCCACAACCCTTCTCCTATGCCATTGTGGACCGGGGTTCAGCTCGTGGATATAAAATTGGAGACATGGTCTTGTTTTTCAACCAAAGCGATGGCCGAATGACCGATAAGGTGTTGGCAAATGGAATCGTGGTCCATGTCAAGGAAAAATCAGCCACTATTTTAATCAAGGACCTCTATCCAGGTATCATCAATCGCGGCGACTATACTGTAATTGTGCAAACTACCGTTATGTAAGCGGAAATGCAGCGATATAGGCGACGAATATTTTAACTTTCCCTTGCAGGGGCACGTCACCTTTTTGGTAGATTAATCCGACCCTTTGGACGCCACAGCCATGACAACGGTCGTACTCAATTTCATTTATTCATTTGCCATCGACCGACGATCGCGGGAACCCAGACGGGTACTATTTTTTATCCTCTACTATGTTATTGGATTTTTCGTAGCCTTTATTGTTTTTACTATGGTCTTGCTTTGTTTCGAAATTTACCAATTTCCATTTGCGCGAAATTTTATCTACCGTCAGCTCGGTGAGCATGCATTACTGATGCTGGAAACCTTGTTGTTTTGAGGCTCATGCCCCCGGTAATTGAAGTCGATCAGAAGGCGAATTGACGTGAATTTATCAAAATACCTTTATCAGGTATTCCTTCTCAGTATTCTAGTGCCCGGATTAATCCTAGCCTATCTCAGTTTTCGTACCGTCAAAGATGAACGCATCCTAATTGAAAAATCACTGGAAAATCGCAATACGGAATTCGTTGGTGCTGTTCAAGGCGTTCTGGAAAAAACAAAATCGGAACATTTTGCGCGCTTGCAGGAACAATTGCAGCG
>JAYUHW010000110.1:0-20142 GCA_043766615.1 Fibrobacteria bacterium
GGGATTGATACTCCACTGGAAGCAAATCATAAACGGTCTTCCGACCCAGTTCATCTTTGCGGGTGGTCACGTAACCGGCAGGTTTATGCACTAGAAGGTAAACATGGACGCGCGGCGTCTTGTCCGTTGAGGGGGTTCCAAGTGTTGCCTGGTCCACTTCAATACAATCGGTGCCGATTTCGACCCAAAAATCCGGTGCGAAAGCCACTTCACCATTGACGCGAATCCGCCCCGCCAAAATCCACCCGTCCGCAACTGTGCGCGAGCAAATGCCAAGCTTTGAAAGGGCTCTATTCAGGTGGGTGCGTTTTGGGTTTGCCAGCATTTTTCCACATATTCTTTCAGCTTGAGATAGGCAGCCTTGCCGTCACCAAGACCACGGGAGTCGATGGCAGGAAATAGTTGCAAACTTACGGGTACCCGATCCTTTTTAGGAGTTGCTTTTCGATTTTCTCCTGCCGCCCGGCTGCCTTGGATCAACACCGGTAAAATGATGGCATCGGCGAACATGGCCAATCGGAACCCGCCCTGCTTAAGCGGCAAGAACGCACCGTTTTTACTTCTCGTGCCTTCTGGAAAAACTACCAAAGGTTGTGAACCCATTTTCAATGCGGCTTGCTGCAAAACCTGGTGTGCGCTCCGCCCATCCGATCGGTCAATAAAAACACAGCCAACCTGGGTCATAAAATAACCCAGAACTGGGACAGACGCCAACTCACGCTTGGCTACAAATCCGGTGCGTCGATTCATGACAACAACCAGAGACGGAATATCCAGTTGGCTCTGGTGATTGCACATGATCACCAGTTTTCGGTTTTCATGTTCCATCCTGCCAGGGTCCGGGATATGCTCGGTCCCCAAAACGGAAAGGTCGATATCGAAAACACGCAGCACATACGCCGACCAATCACGGTAATCTTGATCGAGTAAGCCGTCCTGATTTTTCGCATGCGTCAAGCGTCGCCAGGTGAATTGGATTAGGCATACGAACATGAACCAGGAAACCTTGAAAATTCTTAGGTACATGGGCGTTACTCCTTTCTTAAGAAACGGCGCAGTAAAGTGAAAATCCGTCCCTGCAAAAAAGGACTAATGTCGGCTGAAACTGCTTTACCTCGTAAAATACGGCGCCGGGTTGCGCACAAATAGAGAAATCGCCGAGCCCGTGTCACACCTACATAAAAAATCCGTCGCTCTTCAGCCAATCGCTCCGGCGGTATGGGTTCGCCGCGGCGGCGATAAGGCAGAATTCCATCTTCGAGACCCACAAAAAAAACAGCCGGGTACTCCAGGCCCTTGGCTCCATGCACGGTACTCAGCACTACTTCTCCCGCGGCCTCATTACCCACCAGGCGTTCCAGCAAGGATCGATAATAAGGCTCGAGCACATTCAATCGATACAGAATCGCCATATCGCTCCAGGCCAAACCCTCCTTTTGATGGAGGCGCAGTATTTCATTCCCGAGCCAGCGCGCCTGATCCGCACCTGAGCTGTGAATAATTTTTCGAACCGGAGGTGGCCGTCCCCCACCCGCAACCTTTCCACCCGCCACCAGCCGCTTTCTAAGCTGATGTGCCTTACTCCAAAACACCGAGTTGGCGTACTTTACAATGGCAGGGGTAGACCGGTAATTGGTTTCAAGTTTGATGATTTGCATGCCTGGAAAACTGTCCAACGCTGCGCGAATATTGCCGGGATCAGCGCCACGAAATCCATAAATCGCTTGATCGTCATCGCCCACTAAAAAGAGGTTCCGGCTTTCCCCCATCAATACACGGACCAACTCCAGTTGATCCCGTGAGGTGTCCTGAAATTCATCCACAAGCACATAGGATATCCGCGCCTGAAAATCGGCCAGTACCTGAGGAAAATCCTGAAACAAACGTAATGCCAAGGCAACCATGTCCTCGAATCCGATGCATCCGCTGTTCAACAGATGGGAACGAAATCGTCCTCGAATTTCCTTTCGCACCTCCGAGTCCGTTTCACCTAACGTGGCCCGATCCGCATTAAACATTGCGGGATTTTCAGTAAATGGATTTTCCAGCCATCCTTCCAAAACCTGCACGGAAATTTTTAGGTCCATGGTACGCCGCATACCGCTTAGCCAGGAGCGCCGCGCCACAGCATCCATCAGCACAGGGCTCTGTTCAAAACCTAGGCGTTTCCAATTTGCCATTCCCTTGACTTCTGCTCTTATCATTCCATATGCAAAAGCATGGAATGTGCCAATTTGGGGAAAGGGCGGAATGTGCGAAAGCGGCGCATCGGAATCCAGTAACTTACGCAGGCGGCCTTCCATCTCCAGAGCCGCATCTTTGGTGAAAGTCAGGGCGAGGATGCCACCCGCACCTGCTGCCTTTAATGCATTTTCCCTCTGCAGCTTACAGAGTCGGGCAATTCGACGGGTGAGCACCGTAGTCTTACCGGATCCTGCTCCAGCCAGGACAAGTACAGCTCCGTTCTGGTGGTCAAATTCAACCGCTGCAATTTGTTGCGCATTTAGTCCCTCTGAACCATGGGACAAAGTCCCAGACACCGCCTTGCTTTCAACATCAGGGTAGCGTATACTTGCCTTGATTTCTTGCGCGCGCACCAGTTGAAATCTAGTCAAAAGCCAGGACACATGTTTAAAATCCTAGTGGTAGATGACGAGCCTCCCATCCGGGACATGCTATCCGACGCACTTAGGATATTCGGTCATTCCGCAGATACCGCAAAAGATGGTCCCAGCGCTTTGGAGATGCTTAAAACCAAAACCTATGACATGGTGCTTTCCGACATCAATATGCCACACATGACAGGCTTTGAACTATTGAAGGAAATAGAAGCGGCCTACCCCAGCATCAAGCGCGTACTTATGACGGCTTACAGCCTTGACGACTATATGCGCATGGTTCTCGATCACAATATCGGAAATGTGATTGCCAAATCAGCGCCTCTCAATTTTAAGGAAATCAAGGAAATCCTCAGCTCTCTGTTGAACAATTCCATATTTGGGCTGGACCCTTACATGCTGCAACCGCACTCCCTGCAAACCTTTAAATTGGTGGAGCCGGCACAAATAGATGAGATCTCGGAATCTCTTTCGCAGCATTATTCCGGAACGCCGAACCATAATAAATTCAAAGTGGTTCTCATTGAACTCATGACCAATGCCTTGTTCTACGGTGCGCGAAATGAAGCGGGTGATAAAAAACAAGATTGGATCAAGGATTTCAAGTTACCTGAAAAAGATGCGGTTATTGTAACGGCTTGTATCGACAAAGAGAAACTCGCTGTGTCTGTGCTGGATCGCGGCGGAAAATTGGACAAGCATACAGTGCTGTACTGGCTTGATCGTCAGACCACCCATGACGAAAAAGGCATGCCAATGGGTATATTCGATTATCACGGACGAGGTTTCTTTATCACACGAAAGTACGTGGACCGCTTTATCATCAACATTGAAAAAGGCAAGCGTTGCGAGTGCTGCATCTTCAACTACTTTGACCAAAAATATGCCGGCAACAAGCCTCTGATTATAAACGAGATCTAATTCGGATTTTGATTGAACCAGAAATAAATTTGGCTGGAAATAAAAAAGCGACTCCTGGAGAGGAATCGCTTTTCGTCTAAACCCTCCCGGTTGGGAGGAGCGGGCACCCTTTCAGGCGCATCGCATTCCGTTTTTAAACATTCGCTTCTAATTGGTCTTTGATATGTTTTCGGATAGCTTGATTACGCTTCCGCTTTTTCATATCAGAAGGCTTTTCGAACCTCTGGTTCTTTTTAACGTCGGACAAAATGCCCGACTTCTCGCAGGTTTTGGTAAACCTCCGCAGAGCTTTTTCAAAGGACTCACCTGGTCTAACGATTACGCCTGTCATGGGATGTTGAATTCACCTCTATTCCGATTTTTTCAGTCAAAAGTTATGGTTTCAATGTATCAAGCGGGCAGAGTGATGTCAAGAAATAATCGGCTCCGAATCAGAAATCCATAGCTTGTATCGAAATTTCCGTTTTTTCGCTAGTTTTAACTAAATCAAGGAGTTATAGCGGGATTCCACACAGGAATCGTTCACAAATGAAACGCGTGCGCCAAAGTGACGTTCAGCGCGTAAACCTTAGCTCAAACAGCCCAAATCACCCCTTTTTTTATATTATTTTGGGACTAAACTGGGGAAACGCTTGAAATTCCCCAAAATAAAGTCATACGATTCCAAGGCGGATCGGAATTTCTCCGTATCAACGACTTTGCGAAGGGGGCTAAATTGTCCAGAAATTACACCAAGACCTTATTTATTGCAGGCTGTACCGTTTTGATTTTCGGCGCTTGTAAGAAAAAGGAAGCCCCCGCAGTGATTGAAGAAGCTCCAGCTTCGGAAGCCACGGAAACCGACACCTCGGCCACCATGGCAGAAGAACCCACTTTGCAACATGTGGGTAAAGATGCCAAGCCAGGGAGTGCCAAAGCCACATTCCATCCTTCCAAGGCTGCTACCCAGGCAGGCTTTTCCGAAAACGGACGGTATGTAGTCCAGGTGTCCATTTTTAAGAATAAAAAACCGGCTGCGGCCTTAGTTGAGAAGCTTGCCCAGGCAGGTTTTCCTGCCTATGTCGCGGAAGTGGAAAATCCAACTCCAGAAATGGCGGGCACATGGCACCGTGTGCGCGTTGGGAATTTTATGCGGGTTTCAGATGCCAAGGCATTTGGCGACAATACCCTTGCCGGCATGGGATATCAGTTCTGGGTCGACAATAAGAAAAACGATGCTGTTGGAGGGGACGGTTCCTATTCTGCTCCAGCTCCAGAACCATCCTACCAGCATTCCAGCATGCCGGCAGCCATGCCAGCAGAGCCAGTAGCCCCAAGTGAACCCGCCGCCCCTCCTGTTGAAACTTGGGGTGCTCCAGAGCCTGAGAAAACACCAGAGGCCGTTAATACGCCCGAACCGGCCGCAGTTCATAATTCCAGACCCGTCCCATCTGGGACACCCGCCACCAAATCGCCCAGCGACACAGGCAAAGTCAATCTTGACGAGTGGTAGGCTATTTGGTATAAGACTTTCCCCATGAAAGTCCGTTTGCTCAATTTGGGCTGTTCCAAAAATCAAGTCGACAGCGAGAACATCCTGGGTGAATTTGGACGGGCCGGATTCACCATGGCCAAGGAGGGGGAATCCCCGCAAGTCACGGTAATCAATACCTGTGGTTTCATCGAAGCGGCCAAAGAGGAATCCATTCAGGAAATCCTGACTGCGGTAGGCAACAAAACCAAAGACGAAAAACTGATAGTGGTGGGCTGCCTCTCGCAGCGTTATGGCACGGAACTTCGCCGCGATATCCCTGAAGTCGATTTGTACCTGGGTACCTATAAGCCTGGGGAACTGTTGGAGCGTCTGGGTCTCAACTCCAGCCTGCCTTCCGATTGCAAAGTGGGCGCTGGCCCGCGTTCCCTGATGGGTGAAGAATCGCATCACGCTTTTTTAAAAATCGCCGAGGGCTGCAATCGCATCTGCGGATTTTGTGCCATTCCTGGAATGCGCGGTAAGCAAGTCAGCCGCAGCATTGCCGACATCGTTAGCGAAGCTCAACAGCTCCAGGCCTGGGGAATCCAAGAGGTTTCCCTCATTGCCCAGGACTTGACATTTTTCGGCCGTGAAAAAAACGGCAAGGAATCGTTGGAGCAGCTGCTCCAAGCGCTCCTGCGTCATACCGACATTCCCTGGTTCCGTATGATGTATGCCTATCCGGCTTTTATCACCGATGGCCTGGTCGATATTCTGGCTACGGAAAAAAGGATTTGCAAATATCTGGACATCCCTGTGCAGCATTCGAGCGCCAACATGTTGTCTTCCATGCGCCGCAACTATACCTCCGCGGAACTGCGCGGCGTGATGGCTAAATTGCGCAAGGCCGTGCCTGGAATTGCCCTTCGCACCACGGCTTTGCTGGGTTATCCTGGAGAAACCGAGGCTGATGTAGAAGATTTACTCGCCTTTCTGGAAGAAGTCCGTTTCCGCCATGTCGGCTGCTTTGCCTATTCCGATGAAGACGGCACCTTGGCCTTCGATCTAAAGCCCAAAGTGCCCCATAAAATTGCCGAGCAACGGGTGGAAAAGGTGATGACTTTGCAAAGGCAGATTTCTCTTGAAGAGAATGAAAGCAAAATTGGTGAAACCCTGGAAGTCATCATTGATGCTGTTGCGGAAGGCGAGAACCACCATTATACCGGGCGCACCCAAGGCGACGCACCAGAAGTCGACAACCGAGTGCTGATTTTTGGATCGACAGGGGCGGATGGATTGAGCGAAGCCATGGACGCAACGCCGGGAACATTCCGCAAAGTGCTTGTGACCGATGCCAGCGAATACGATTTAGAAGCCAAGCTCTTGCCCTAATCGGCAACGTATCGTCCAATCCTAAAAACTTTCCTTTTTTGACATCGCCTACCGCCTATGGTATCTTCTTTCCAATCAGATCATCCAGAAAAATTGGGGCTTCTAATGTCTATTTTGATGCGCTCTGTTTCCGGTATTCGGGGAATCGTGGGGCCGGCTTTTTCGCCTTCCTTAATCGTCAATTATGTCAATGCCTTCGTGCAGCTCACTGGTGCCAAGAAAGTGATCATCGGCAGGGATACGCGGCCCACCGGAACCATGATTGAAAGCCTTGTAGCCTCAGCCTGTGCGGCATCCGGAGCGGAAGCTGTGGTATTGGGCATCGCCAGCACGCCAACGGTTGAAATGGAAGTTATCGCTTCTGGAGCCGGAGCTGGGATCATCATCACTGCATCGCATAATCCTATTGAATGGAACGCTCTAAAATTTTTGACACATGAAGGCATTTTCTTGGACGAAGGGCAGGTCAAGGCGCTCTTTGAATTGGTGGACAACCAGCGTTTTTTATGGCTGGATCATTCTCAGGTAATGCCTGTTTCTTATCGGCAAGGTGCGGACAAACGGCATATCGATGGTGTGTTGGCTCTACCTTTTATCGATGTGAATCGAATCCGTTCCCAAAAATTCCGTATAGGCTATGATGCCGTCAACGGCGCTGGAAGTTTGATAGTGCCAGAACTGCTTAAAGCTCTGGGCTGTGACATCGAAGCGATTCATATCGAACCCAACGGCATATTTCCGCATGGCGCTGAGCCCACACCAGAAAACCTGGCGCACCTGGAAGAGTTGGTCAAGCGTAAAAAGTGCCATGCCGGTTTCGCCACCGATCCGGATGCGGACCGCTGCGCCATCGTCAGCGACCAAGGCAAAGCCCTGGGAGAAGAATACACTTTGGCCTTAGCCACCATGCTGGTGCTGGAACACAAAAAAGGCCCGGTAGCCGTGAACCTCTCGACAAGCCGTATGGTCGATGACATCGCAGCGCGTTATGGGGTTCCTGTGCTGCGTACCAAGGTCGGTGAAATCAACGTGACCGTGGGCATGCGCGCCAATGGGAGCGTCATCGGCGGGGAAGGCAATGGGGGTGTTATACTCCCAGACTTGCATTATGGGCGCGATGGAATTCTGGCTATCGCCATGACCTTGCAACTCATGGCGGAAAAAGGCAAGCCCCTTTCCGCCATTGCAGCAGAAATCCCGAATTATTGGATTGAGAAACAGAAATACTCCGTAGCCGGTAAAAAAATGGAAGTCATAATCGGTAGGCTGCTGGCCAAGTTCCCGGATGCAAAGTGCGATCAGCAGGATGGCATCCGTTTCGAATGGGACAAAAGTTGGGTGCACCTCCGTGCGTCCAATACGGAGCCGGTAGTGCGTGTCATAGCGGAAGCGCCTACGCGCATTGAGGCTGAAAAATTGTGTAAGGATATCGAAGAAGAATTGGGTTAGCCCGGACAGTAGCATCCGGCCATACAGGGAGTCATAAAATATGTGTGGAATTGTTGCCTATACCGGAGTCCGTTCTGCCCAACAGGTTTTAGTCAACGGACTCAAACGTTTGGAATACCGGGGGTATGACAGCGCCGGCATTTGCATCCAGGAAGATAAACAGCTCCATCTGGTCAGGGCTAAAGGAAAATTGGCGGAACTGGAAATTGCCCTGAGGGCCACCCCCATTCCGGGATCGGTAGGTATTGGCCACACGCGTTGGGCCACCCATGGCGCACCTTCGGTTGCCAATGCCCATCCCCATACCAGCGTAGATGGAAATATCGCTGTTGTGCACAATGGCATCATCGAGAACTACTCCATTCTGAAAACCTTGCTGCAAAAAGAGGGCGTAGTCTTCAAGTCCGAAACCGACACTGAAGTAATTGTTCACCTGATTCATAAATTCTATCAAGCGCATTTAAATTCTGGCGGTACCCCCGATTTAGCCTTGGCCGTTTCTGAGGCACTGACCCATCTAGAAGGCGCATTCGGCATTGTCGTGGTCAGCGCCCATGAACCAGGACTTCTGGTAGGTGCCCGGCGCGGCAGCCCATTGGTGCTGGGTTTGGGAGATAACGAATTTTTCTTGGCCTCCGATGTTGCGCCCATTGTGGACTACACCCAAAAAGTCATTTACCTCGACGACAATGACATGGTGGTCCTGAACGGCAGCTACAAAATTACCAACCAGGCCAAGGCGGAAGTCCGTCGAGATATCCAAAATGTCGAGTTCAGCGCCGAAGAAGTCGCGCGCGGCAATTTTGAACATTTCATGCTCAAAGAAATTTTCGAGCAGCCCAACACTGTGCTCAATTCCTTGCGCGGCCGAATTCTCCAGGAAAGCGGTACGGCAAAATTAAGCGGCCTCAATTTGGTCACCCAGGAACTGCGCAGCATTCAACGCATCATTATAGCCGCTTGCGGCACCTCCTTCTATGCTGGTAAGGTAGGTGAATATTTAATCGAGGAGCTTTCCGGCATACCCGTGGAAGTGGAATACGCTTCTGAATTCCGCTACCGGAATCCGATCATAACGGACCGGACGCTGGTATTCGTCATTTCCCAATCCGGTGAAACCGCCGATACCTTGGCGGCCTTGAGGGAAGCTAAGCAAAAAGGTGCCACCGTGCTCGGCATCTGCAATGTGGTCGGAAGCAGTATCGCGCGGGAAACGGACGGCGGAGTGTATCTCCATGCCGGTCCGGAAATCGGCGTAGCCTCCACTAAGGCATTCACTTCTCAAGTTACCGTGCTCACCTTGATTGGATTGCTGCTGGGTCGCATGCGACGCACGTCTCCGGACGAAGGGATGCGGATTTGCAAAGCCTTGACTAAAATTCCCGATCAGATCAAGGAAATCCTGCTACTGAACGATCAGATCAAAGTCATCGCTCAGGAATTCAAGGACTCCAAGAATTTCCTCTATTTGGGACGCGGCTACAATTATCCCGTGGCCATGGAAGGCGCGCTCAAGCTCAAGGAAATCTCCTACATCCATGCCGAAGGCTATCCAGCGGCCGAGATGAAACACGGGCCCATCGCTCTAATCGACGCAAACATGCCCACGGTCATTATCGCGCCCACCGATGCCCTGTTCGACAAGGTACTCTCGAATATGCAGGAAGTAAAAGCCCGCGGCGGCCGCATCATCGCCATCACGGATGCCGGACATCAATTGAACGGGCTGGCGGATTACATCATCAATATTCCAAAGACCCTGCATATGTTGACGCCCTTGTTGGCTGTAGTCCCTTTGCAGTTACTGGCCTACCATATCGCGGTTATGAATGGCTGCGATGTGGATACGCCTCGCAATTTGGCTAAAAGCGTGACAGTGGAGTAAAGCACCCGGCGCAAGGGCTCCAAAGCATCCAGCCACAAAGGTACGCGAGGCCGGAAAAAATTAGGAACACACCCGTTACGACATAGGCAAGCGTGATCATGCGGCCTACATCCTGGACGCTTCCACCTTCCCGGTCCTGGGTATCGCCGATCCAAATAGTATTCACGAGCGCCCCATTTTTATAGATAGGACCAGCCAAACGGATTTCCAACGCTCCGGACGCGGCTGTTTCGCTCCACCCCTTATTTGGGCCGGGTAAAAGGGCGTGCTGCTGCCACCCAATTCGAAAGGCTTTACGTCCAGAATATCCAGGCAAAACTGCCGCAACCAGCCCAATTGCGACGGCACCAAATCTCGATGGCAAATAGTTCATAACATCATCCAGTCGCGCTCCAAACCAACCAAAATGCACATACCGATCATTCTTATACCCGACCATGGAATCCATGGTACTTGCGATTTTGAAAAGCACCAATCCTGGCAGCCCGGCTACACTGAACCAAAAAAGAGGTGAGAGCACGCCGTCTACCAGACTTTCCGCAATACTTTCCACGGCGGCGCGGTTGCAGGCAGGAGCATCCATTTTATCAGTATCCCGCCCCACCAACATGGCCGTGGATATGCGGGCCAAATCCAAATTGCCTTTGGTGGCTGCATTGGTGGTTGCATTCGCAGTTGCATTGGCAATCCGTTTTCCATGTTTAACTAAATCACCCAAAGCAAATAAACTATACCCAAGAAATACGTTTCCCAGCCAGGTGAGCGGGGGATAAATCAACCCCAAAACGGAATTCAAAATAAATAAGCTGCCACCAAATATAATGGTGATAGAAAGGAAGAGCAAAATACCCCCCATTCTTCCATTGAAGCCCATTTTTCTCAAATAGCGTTCGGACCAAATGGAAATATTTCCCATTAATCGCACCGGATGCCATGCATATTGTGGATCCCCAATGAGTATATCCATGCCTAAACACAGGCAAATAAACAAAAATGGATTGGATAGCAAAGGCAGCCATTTTTCTATTTCCATTTGGATTCCCAACCTAGCGCTAATGCTTTTGCCACACATTTTGAAATGCCGGTGGCACTGAAATCCGAAGGCGAAAAGCTTTCCAGTAAAGCGGATCGAAAGTCTAAAAACGTTTCTGCCTTGGCTGATGCCGCCATCGCCAGCAAAGCCAATTGGTTGGCGAGTAGCTCTGGCGCTAATCCTACAGGTAACGTTTCATAGGTTATGCGATCCTGAATGGCAGCCAGAGCATAGGCGGCCCCGGAAACTTGCGGTTCATGCAGGAGCGCTTGAAAATTTGCAGAAAGCAATGCGCCCTCTTTTTCGCTAAGCTGTTCACGCGTTTCCAAAAGCAACTGGTTTTCCGTCACTCCAAATCGACCTAAAGCATGGATCAAATGTCTGGTCCGTGAAGGCTCCAAACCATTTTGCCATTTCACTGCTTCTCGAATGGAATCCATAACGGCTTTTGCGAGTATTTCACCGAGCTTGGTGTGTTTGCCCGCCCAGGTTTTGGGTTTTCGATTTGGATCTTCGCCTTCACTTACCACAAAATGTGATTCCATAGGTGCTGCTATGCAGTACTGATCCGTTCCCGTCCCCGTTGCCAAATGCGGAGAATATCGACTCCCCACCGCCAATTCAGTAAGAACCGCAGATTTGGCTTCGTTCATCATCCCTGCGGCACTTGCAAATGCGGCTGGTGAAAGCTGACAATTGAATAATACGATTGTGTTTATGGTTCCTGGAGTGGCGTGCACCGACTGGTATCCTTTTTCGCTTTCATACCACGTCGCAACATCACCTGCTCGGCCGGCATTACCTTGGACTCCTGCTGTTGTTATCGCCCATACTGTCAGCTCTTGGAAGGATTCCGATTGAATGGAAGCATACTGCATATTTGCAGCCGTACCCATCAATGCAACATGTTCCGGTGCCACTCCAATTTCCCTGCATATAGCATTGTGATAGTCTCTAGAATCCAATTTATGGATATCCGGGTCCCGGGTCGTGTGGCCTTTTCCTTCACAACTTTGGTGGTTTATCAAATAGTTTATCGTGTCAATTTGTCCGCCATTCACTTGGGAGGTGGAAAACACGCGATGCGCTTTTAAAAACTGCACGGAGATAAAACGTCCCCATCGGTCAATGGAAAAGCCTTCCGACTTAAGCATGGGGATAGCATTGATTTTAGGTGAATTTTGCATTTGCGAAAATTTAATACCTCAATTGGATACTATTACTAGTTTCTTCCTCGCTCATAGGAAGTTCGCGTAATTGCGGACATAACGAGGAATCCCGTGTAAATCGGGAGCGAGCTCGTCGCTGTAAGCAGTTAAAGCCTCCGGGGCCCATTTTTAATGGGCCAACCACGGTCCGAATAGGATTGGAAGGTCGGATGCGCTGAGAACGATGCGTTAGGGGTATCTATCCCTGAATTATTGATTCTCGAACTGCAAGCCAGAAGACTCACCTAGGGGTTTTTAACTGCTCGAAAGAGCGACTTCCTAACCGTGGCCTAGCCCCGCGGTTGAAAGAGTGAGAGATGTTTGCCTTCCTGAGTCGCGCCTGTATTGGCTTTTCCACCCTAGTGGGCCTCTCCATAGCCATTGCCGCTGTACCCGACACGCTTGAGCTATCCAAAAAAGAAATCCATAACAGTCGCAATGATTCCCGTTTAAGGGCTGGGCAAAGCGAAATTGAGATACAGGCCGATGCGTGGCAAGGCCGTGCTATTTCTTTACCTGACATTTTGGCGGAGCAAGCGGGAATTGAGACCCGTCGATATGGCGGTCTAGGCAGTTTTCAAACGGCTTCTATTCGCGGTGCCTCCGGATCCAGACTTTTGGTTTTTCTCGATGGTGTGCCTATGAATTCTGCAGGCGGTGGCGCTGTGGATTTGGGGAAAATCAACCTGGACGGTTTGGAACGCATCGAAATTCGGAAAGGTATGGTCCCGGCAAGTGAAGGTGGGAATGGGATGGGTGGTGTCGTTCACCTTTATTCCAAACTTGGGCATCGAAACGCGGAGGTTACCCTTGGCGGGGGAAGCTTCGGCCTAAAACGCGGTGCGATTTCTGGGGGTTCCTCGAACGCGAAAGGTTCCCTGCTTGGAAATCTGGCGTGGATACAGGCTAAAAATGATTTTGCTTATCTGGATCGGAATCACACAGCCTATAACTTAGAGGATGACCATTGGACCAAGCGCCAGAACAGCGCCTACCAGTCCTTGGATGCCCATACGCAGGCAAGTTTCAATCTCACGTCTCAACAAGCTATTCGCTTTAAAATGGGAGCGTCAAAGAATTCCGGAGGTCTTCCTGGTGATGAAAGCGCCTTGACCCGCACGGCTGGTTTTTCGAATGCATTATACCAGTATTTGCTTCGATGGGAAGCACATGAACCCTCGGATCAAAATCGGTATTCCGCGGAAGTTTCCATCGACGAGGAGACCCCAGAATTCCATTGGACAAAAGTGGATCCCATTGGCTTGAGTTTAGGAAGCGACACAACGACCATTAAAAACAGAAGTTCGCGTTCACAGGTTCGCTTAAATGGAGACATCACTTGGCCCCTGTCTTTAGCTTGGGATATGGGATCGGTCTTTTTCCTAACCCTGGGGCAGGAAAATTTAAAGCCCGTGCCTGATAAAAATGCGGCAGCAAATCCTGATCGGAATAACCGTCGTCGACAAGGGTCGCTGGCAGCGGATTTTACCTTGGAAAAAGATGCGTGCTTGCAATTTACAGTGGGCACCAATAACGAATGGATAGTAGACCGAACCCTGGCTGGCAGCACATATTACGGGGACACCTTGCTTGCGCGGGAAACGGGCGAGTGGCACACATCAGGGAAGATTGGAGTTTTGTGGACGGCTCGGCCCAGCCTTGCACTCTTCCTCAATATCGGAAAGTTTTATCACCAGCCTAGCCTCGGGGACCGATTTGGCGGACGTTGGGGGTTGGTTCCCAATCCAAATTTACATGAAGAAACGGGAATCAACTTCGAAAGCGGTTTGCATCACAAGTGGAAGCGCGGGTATCTGGAAGCGTGCGCATTTAGAAATCAGATTAAGGATGCCATTCTCTATATCCATTCCCTCAACCTAGTGAAGGCCATCAATTTAGATGCGACTAGGACTCAAGGACTGGAAGTTACTGTGGACCAATCCTTACCATTTGGATCGAGCGCTGCCTATAACGCAACCTTGCAATCTTCCGAGAACCAAAGCCAAACTTATTACGCAGGCTTTACCTTACCTGACGCACCACTCTACCACCATCATTTAAAAACTCGATTTCCGTTTTTGCACAAATATAGCCTGGAACAGGCTTGGGAATACCGTTCAAGCCTCTTTCGAGATCCCGGAAATTTGCAGCAGATCCCGGCGCAAAACCTGCTACATGTTTCCGTGAAATGGACCCCCATTAACCGAATGGAATTGGATGTCAGCCTTCAAAATATTACGGACACGTATTATGAAGACGCCTATTCTGCCTTTCCCTATCCAGGTCGAAATCTAAGCATGTCTTTTACCGTGAAAATTTAAAACCATTAACCCAATCACTCTTAAGGAATCCATTATGCATTTAGTAAAATTGTTTATTTACCGGCTCGGCTTACTTGTTGCCTTACTCTCACTGACATCCTGTTTAACCAATAATTCCCTGAAGCAAAATAATGTGAAAGGCTCTGCGCTATTCGTAATCGTTTCGGATTATAAGTCTGGCGCCCTGCGTTCATTGACTTTAGATTCTTTAAAAGCTGGCCCTGACTCCCTTCAAGTATACCAAGACAGCCGCGTTCTTGAATCCGACGGCGCAATTTATGTGTTGGAACAATTCGGCGCTGATAATATTTTGAAATACGATCCCACCAATGGTAAGGTCGTCTATCAAAAACATCTAGGGGATCGCTGGAATCCCTCGGACCTCATTGCCTGGAAAGGCGGAATCGGTTTTATAACTTTAGAGAATCACCCTGTTTTATTAAAGTACGACCTCGAAAAAGGCACCGTACTAGATTCATTGAATATTGCAGCATTCTCACATAAAGGAGATTCCGGTACGGCCAGCAGCCCCAATGCCGAAGCCATGGCCATCAATGGCGATTTACTGTATATCGCTTTGCAAAGACGCAACAAGGACTGGCAACTTCCCGGAGGAAACTCGATGGTTTTGGTGGTAAAAATGTCCACGTTTACCTTGGTGGACTCCCTTGTCGCCCCAGGTAAAAATGCGAGTGATATGTGGATTGATGGAAATAATCTTTACCTTTCCTGCCCTAATGGCGTGGATAGTTTAAATGATGGCGCGCTGTATAGCTGGAATCTGACAAGCAAGGCCATCACCACCGTCATTACCGAGGCCAAATTGGGCGGTCACATGAATGCTATCGCCTGTGATTTGAAGGCACAATGTGCTGCAACCATTTATCGCAAACTGGGCGATGTTCAAGTCCGTCGGTTCAATCTGTCCAGCGGCATCCCGGATGCAGATTTTCTTCCGGGTATCACAGATGCATATGGGGGCATCGCTGTGGATCCCGCCACAGGAAATTTATACGTAGGCGAACGCAAAACAGGGGGTTCCGGAGTTTTATTGTTTAATTCCCAAGGCTTAAAAATATTAGGCCCAAAATCGACCGGCTTACCCCCTTCTTCGCTTTCAGTCGTCCGATTTTAAGGATGTATGCCGAATAAAATTTTTGAGGCGCGGAGCGGAATCAAGGGAATGGTGAAGCTAGTGATTGGATTCCTGTTATGGGTTCATCAGGCCAATGCAAATCCACAATTGGCGAAAAACTTTTCCCTGGATTCCTCTCAAGGCGTACTATGGTTAAGGGTTTTGCCAACCCAGGCTCAGAAACCTTTTGAATCTTTCGCGCTTTGCCCGGAGGGAAAATGTCCCTCGGGATTGCCGAAAAATACGGCGACGCTTTCCATTCCAATTCGCAGGGCCGTTTGTCTCGCCTCCGCTCACCTTGGCTTTCTATCCGTCTTGGACCTTCGCTCCCGAGTAGTGGGAGTGGGGCAATCCAATTATGTGTGCGATTCTATTTTGAGAAGGATGGGAAAAACGGGAAAGTGGAAAGCCGTAGGTTCAGAAGATAATTTGGATTGGGAAACCATCGTCTTTCTGCATCCGGATGTGATTTTTTATTCGGCACCACCTGGAAGCCAAACCAAAATTGCGGCCAAAGCAAAAGCCTTGAATCTGAATATTCTTCCCACAGCGGAATGGCTGGAAAATAACCCCTTAGGGAGAGCAGAGTGGCTTAAAGTGTATGGCGTTCTTTTTGGGGTTAAAACCAAAGCGGACTCAGTCTATTCCGCCACAGCGCACGCTTACGATTCCCTTCGCGCCAATGCTCGTATCCAAAAATCTCCCCGAATCAAAGCCATGGTTGGTTTGGGCTGGCGCGGAACCTGGTATGTTTCCGGAGGGAAAAGCTATGCTGCGCAGTTCCTTCGTGACGCTGGAATCCAGTACCTGTGGGAAGACGATGAACATACTGGTTCACTTGCTTTATCCTTGGAAACAGTATTGGCACGTGGCCGTAACGCCGACATTTGGATCAACCCGGAAGGCATGGCCTCACTTTCTGCGCTCCTACAAAAGGAACCGCGCGCAAATACCTTTAAAGCCTTTCAATCGCGGCGCGTATACCAAAATGATGCGCGTCGTAATTCTGAAGGTGGAAATGACTATTGGGAATCGGCTGTGGCTCAGCCTCATTTGATCTTGTCCGACTTGATTGCATTGTCACAAGGTCGATTGGATTCTGTCTCTGGGAATTATTACCGACGCCTACCGGAAACACATTATCCATGAAATCCCTTTTCTTAATGCTGGGACTGGCATTGGCCATTCTGATTGATTTAAGGAGTGGATCGACTTCCGTTGGATGGATGGAAATCCTAAAAGCCCTTGCCTCGGGTCCAGTGCATTGGGACGCGTCCAATGCCGTCGAGGTAGTTTGGCAACTTCGCCTGCCCAGAATACTGACTTCAATTTTGGCTGGTTCTGCTTTATCGGTGGCGGGATTACAAATGCAAACCTTATTTCGAAATCCGCTGGCCGGACCTTCCGAGCTGGGATTGAGCGCTGGTGCGGGCTTGGGTGTCGCCGGATTCGTACTAATGGGTTGGCAAGGTCCAGCAATACTGAACCAGGCCGGCCTATTAGGCGCAGCGGCTTTAGGCGCAGCGGCAGTAATGCTTTTACTCATGGTCTTAGCACCGATTTTGAGAAGCTCGACAGCCCTCTTGCTTGCGGGCTTGCTTATTTCAAGCGCCTTGGGTGCCTGTATTGCTGGGTTACAGGCTTTTAGTGATGCCGAAGCACTCCAGTCCTTTGTGCAATGGACCTTGGGCAGCGTCAGCGGGATTACCTGGAACCAGCTGGCTTTTATGGCTCCGATTTGTTTCTTAGGAATGTTCACATCCATCCTCAGCGCAAAATCCCTAAAGGCCCTGATGCTAGGCGAAGATGAGGCACGTTCCCTTGGCGCAAGAGTGAGTCTGGCCCGAATCGCCATTGCTTCCAATGCCAGTATCTTAGCTGCTACGGTCACCGCGTTCTGTGGACCCGTCGCCTTTATCGGACTGGCAACGCCTCATGTAGCTCGTTGGCTGATGGGTCGATCGGATCCTAGAATCCTCACCCCTATAGCTGCGAGTATAGGGGCTACACTTTTACTGCTTTGTGATGCCCTGTCACAAAAATTATTGCCGGGCCGGGTACTGCCCATAAATGTCGTCGTCTCGGCATTCGGCGCACCTATGGTTTTATTTCTGCTTCTTCGATTTCAAAAACGAGCGGAAGTATGACAGGGCTGATTTTGGAATCCAAGAGATTGAGCTTGGTCGCGGGAGAAAAAACTCTTTGTTCCCAATTAGATTTTTCCATTCCACAGGGAAGGTTGGTTGCTCTTTTAGGCCGAAACGGTGCTGGGAAAACCACATTATTAAAGAGTCTGGCAGGACTTCGGGATCCCGATATGGGGGAAATCCTATACGGTGGGCATTCTTTGAAGTCGCTGTCCGCAGGCCAGCGGGCGAGGCGAATCGCCTTATTGCTGGCCTCGCGCTCGGGAGATGAATCGTTGCGCGGCGCAGAATTTGTAGCCTTGGGCCGATGGCCATTTACGCCCTGGCACGGTGGCTTGAGTGAACTCGATTTCGATTTTGTCCGAAAGGCCATGGAAGAAACTGAGACCCAGGCGCTGGAGAATCGCCGCCTCAATCAATTAAGCGATGGCGAAAAACAAAAATTGGGACTGGCTCGGGTGTTGGCGCAGCAGACTCCAATCCTACTTTTAGATGAACCCCTATCCCATTTAGACGCTCCATCCCAAATTCAAATGCTGGATTTGTTAAGGAAGAAAGCCAGTCAAGATGGAAAATCAATTCTCTTCTCCTGCCATGATTTAAACCTAGCCTTTCACGCCGCTCAAGACCTATTGGTTTTGCTACCCGAGGGGAAGTGGGTTATGGGCAGCCCAGGAGACGTTTTTAGCAACAAAGAATGCCGGGCCCATTTGGGAATGGATGCTGCGAAATGGTTAGCGCCCGCGCAGTAGGATTTTTACCCTGAGTCGAACGCTTCCAGTTTATGGGGTTTTTTGACGATTTTCCAGACTTGGAAGACTGAACAAGGTCATTCAAGGGCAATCAAGGTCACTCCGCTGCAAACAAGGGCGGGTAGGACGGGTGGAATTGCTAACTTTTGAAGCCCGGTTTTTCGGGATCAAAAGGACCCATGACCCAAGCACCCTCCCCCACCGTAATTGAAGCCGACTATGCCGTTAAGCTGGGCGTTTTCGAGGGCCCGCTGGACCTGCTCCTCTACCTCGTTCAGAAAAACGAACTCAATCCCCGCGAAATCTCCATTGCGACGATTACGGATCAATACCTGGTGTATATCGATGGCATCAAAGATATGGACCTGTCCATCGCTGGTGAATTCCTGGTAATGGCTGCCCGACTTATGCGACTCAAGGCCCGGGAACTTTTGCCCGCCGACCAAAAAGATGAGCTGGAGGACATGGAATACGAACTGGACAGGCAAGCCCTGATCCAGCAAATGTTGGAATACCAGAAGTTCAAAGAAGCGGCCCGGGTTTTGCGCAACTTCGAAGGCAAGAATTTTGGGGCTTTCGGCCGAGGTCGTGATGACACCGGCGAGGAAAAGCCTGAAAGTGAAACCGAAGAAGAAGCGGGTATTTTCGACCTGCTCGTGGCCTTCCGAAGCGTCGTTTTATCGAAACCAAAAATTCCCGTGCATGAAGTCGAGATCGACGACGTCACCATCGAAGATAAGATGCAGGAAGTGGAAATCGCCCTGCAGGAGCGGGGCCGCAGCCTCTTTGAGGATCTTTTCTCCCATGACACGCGCACCATCGCCCAAGTGGTGACATTCATGTCCATACTGGAATTGTGCAAGTTGGACCGCATTCTTTTCCGCCAGAGCCATGCTTTGGGGCCCATCTGGGTCTATCGCAAACAGCACAGCGCCGACTTTGCGTTGGAACTTAAAATTGAAGAAAACCAGATGGAGCCATTGCCGGAATTCAAACCCGGTCTGGTCGCTATCGTCCAAGCGCAAATTAAAGAGCGCGCCGTCAAGAATGCATTAGAACAAGCCTTGCGCGAGTTGGAAATGGGACTCACCCCTGCCGACGATGCCAACGATGCCGAGGAGACTGTGGAGACTGTGGCGTCTGAGACGGCTGGCAAGGAAGCGGAACCGGAAGTTCACACCGTTATACCCGAAGATGAATCCTAGCTTCACCTCGCGCCCATCCCCAAAGTACTGGGCCTATTTGTTAACTTTATCCTTGTGAGTGAAGAGAACCTAGACCCGGCAGCCGCGGCTCAGTTGGAAGAGCCGTCTGAGGATGCTGAAACACAAGAACTGGATAGCGTCTGGGCCCCGGAACCGGACAAATTGTTGTTGTCCCTCCTCTTCGCCAGCCATGAATATTTAAGCTCCCGAGCCATCCGTGACATTATGGGTGACAACTGGGATTTAGCGTCCATCCGTCGCCTCATCAAGACAGTGAATGTGCGCTTAGAAGAACTGGACATGCCTTTTGAAGTGGTAGAAGTGGATGCCACCTTCAGGCTGCGCACTCGGCCGATTTATTTTCCCTGGGTACGGAAACTGTTCCGGGAAGCCAATCCCCGCCGCCTATCCCAGGCCAGCCTCGAAACCCTGGCCATCATCGCATACAAGCAGCCCATCACAAAAGCGGAAATCGAATCCATTCGTGGTGTCAACGTGGATGGCTGTATGAAGAGCCTGCTCGAAAAGAAACTCATCGATGTCAACGCCCGCACCGATGCCCTGGGCAACGCCTTTTCCTATTCCACCACTCGCGACTTCATGCGCTACTTCGGCATCAGCCG
>JAYUHW010000111.1:0-5597 GCA_043766615.1 Fibrobacteria bacterium
GACGCATTTTCCACTTTTCCCATGTAGGCCAACGGCACACACATGTCCAAGTGAGACACCTTGCCGCAATCTTGGCAAACAATATGGTGATGATGACCATGGGCGGCATGGCTTATTGCTTTAGATGGAGTCGGTTTTTTAATCAGGGAGAAAAAAGTTTGTCGATCCCCAGGCAATCTAAATTCTTCCAGCACACCTGCGGCACGGAGTGCTTCCAAAGCCCGGTATACCGAACTCAAATTGCATTCCTCAACCTGGTTCAGACTGGTATGCAAACTACGCAACGTCCACGGTGAATCCGATTCCATAAATTGGTCCAAAACCCTACGCCGATTAACCGTAAGCTTAACCTTTTCCAGCTTGAGTCTTTCCAAGTAAGGAATTACCGCACTCGAATTTTCGTGATGTTTCATGGGTTCTTTGGGGAAGGGGCGCTTGAGCGTGATGGCAATTCGGTCTGGCCGTTTGTCATGGTCTCCGAAAATTCTATGCGCTTATGCAAGGCTGTATGCCAAAACCCTAAGCAGATGGAAACAAGAAACGCCGCCACAAAACCAAAGCTGGCTTTTGGACGGCGCTTTAGAATGGTGCGAGCTTGGGGAAGCAGATTCACAAGTGTGACATAAGTAAGCAATCCTGCGCTAAAAGCTAAAACCAATTCGCTGTCGGGAAGCACTTTGATCCAATGCCCCTGCGCTGCCAACAGGGCTGCGGGACTGATCAGAGTATAAATCAATCCGAAAAGGGCGAGACCAATATTGGGGAAACGGCTGCGACGCAGCACTTGAGCGATGGCAAACGAAGAAGAAATTTTGTGCAATAACATGCCTAGATTGAGACCTGTATACCAGACTGGATTAAGTAGGCCGATCAATAAACCATCGTTTATCGAACAAACCGACATGGCAAATAGGGACATAATACCCAGTCCACGGTGATCATGTCCAACTTCACAGCAAGGATCGCGCTTAAAAACAAATTTGGAAAGCAACGCCATCACCCCTGCACCGGATGCAAAGGATAGAATCGAACCGCCTGAATGGAAAAGAGCGTGGGGGAGCAACGTTGAAAAGACAAACCCAGCGAAAAACGCCACAGCCAATGGATACAGGAGCTCCATGGCTTCTTGAACTTTTTCGCTTTGAGCTTGGCCATTCCCCCGGAAAATTATTGCAGGTTTGGCGCCAAGTATAAATCCAACGGCACCACTACTAAGCAATCCAACGGCTAAGCCATTCCAAATCATGGACGGTAAAGATAGGTGGTCATCAAGTCAAATGCAAGTTGCTTGCAATTAGAATTTGCCCTAATCAACCCGGTCCACTTTGCTAATTTGAAGCTGTGGCACACTTTTTTCCAATTTATTGGCAATACTTTGGGTTGCCCTGCTCGCAAATCAAGGGATGGGTTGTAGACTGGGTTCCCGTTTCATTGGTGGAAACCCTGGTCTGGGTCGGTTTATTGTGTCTGATCCTTTTACTCGCGATGTTATTGATGGGTCTTGGGCCATGGCTTAAACGACACACCCGAATTCTGATCGTGCTGATAGCCGGTCCCGGGCTACTCCTTCTGATGGGCATGGGACAAGGAGCTTTTCCTTGGAGCTTGGCACCTACGGCTTGGCGACTCCCCTTGGCCAAATCCCGTAGCATGCCGCCGCTACCCTATTCCACCTTTCAATCCATTGTTCACGCCCACGAAAACCATCTACTGGAATCCTTTTCACCGAGCGCATATGAGTCCTTATCCGAAGCGGAAATATTGGTAGGGTGCAATCGGGCTTTGGACCATGTGCTCAGTAAGCTTGGCTTACAACAGGGCCGGACGGTGCGTAGCGTTAAAGAAATGGGACCTTTGACCACATTGCTTGGGCTAAGTTATGGAGGACCTGCTTTTCACGATCCCTTTCTGGGAGAACTCGCCATTGTCCATTCCCATGATCTCCCGACACCAAGGTATTGGCGCTTATTGGCCGTTTGTCATGAAACCGCGCATGCAAAAGGTTTTACACGCGAAATGGATGCCGAGATATTGACCCAACTGGCTCTGAGTACATCCGCGGATGCACGGTACCGAATGCTCGGCGATATCATGTATTTGCGAAAATCTGGGGAAAAGATCCACTTTCCGGAATTCCTGCGGCAGGAAATCATCGCAAGCCGGGACAGTTTGAAACAAGTCGAAAGCAAGCAAACCACCGTCAACTTTATGCGAACAATGTCCCGCAAATTAGGGTTTCAGAATTCCGGTGGCAAATACGGAAGTCGCGAACTGGCCGAGCACTGGGACCCAAAACATCCCTTTTTTGCAACTGTCGAAACGTGGCTGGCTGAGCCCCAATGGTGACTATCGATGAAGAAATAGATTTGCACGGAATGACCGTGGATGAAGCCATGGCCCAGGTTGAACTTGTCATCAACCGACATCGAATGGCACGGTCAGCCACCGTACGCATAATCCACGGAAAAAGCTCCGGCAATCAAAACTCCATCAAAGGAGCTTTGCACCGCAACTTGCAATCCCGCTGGAGAAACCGGATCCAAAATTTTCGAACTGAGCCCGGGAATCCAGGTGCCACATTATTATTACTGGGCCGCGCTTGATACTTTTGCATCTCGGATAAATTTTTTGAAGCCGGCTTGAACCCCAAGCCATACCTTGGTATTTCTAGATTGTCATTTCCCCAGGGCGCCTTCCTGGGTAGACCTATATTCGGTATGGAGCGACTATGAAATTTGAAAAAAATATACTCTGCATCGGCGCTGGTTATGTCGGCGGGCCAACCATGAGCATGATCGCCCACAAATGCCCGCAATACAAAGTGACCGTAGTCGATATCAACAAGGAGCGCATCGACGCTTGGAACAGCTCCGCCATTCCAATTTATGAACCCGGATTAGAGGAATTGGTACAAAAGACACGGGGAAAAAATCTCTTTTTTTCGACGGACACCGACCAGGGAATTCGAGATGCGGACATTATTTTCGTGTCCGTTAACACCCCTACCAAAACTTTTGGTCAAGGCGCGGGTATGGCGGCCGATTTGCAGTACTGGGAAAAAACCGCTCGTCAAATCCTGGCCAACTCGAATAGCGATAAAATCATCATCGAAAAGTCCACGCTACCCGTGCGCACGGCTGAAGCCATGGAACGCATCCTTAATGCCAATTCAAAAGGCATCCATTTTGAAGTGCTTTCCAATCCTGAATTTCTAGCCGAAGGCAGTGCCATAGTGGATCTGGAGAATCCCGATCGAGTGTTGGTCGGATCCCGGGAAACTCCGGAAGGCAAAAAGGCCCGCTCACAGGTAGTCGATATTTATGCAAATTGGGTTCCCCGAAAACACATTATCGAATCGAACGTTTGGAGCGCGGAATTGTCCAAGCTAACCGCCAACGCTTTTTTGGCCCAACGCATCTCATCCATCAATTCCATTTCGGCCCTTTGTGAAAAAACAGAAGCAGATGTCGATGAAGTCGCCTACGCCATAGGCACCGATTCCCGCATCGGTTCCCGTTTCCTGAAAGCCAGCGTGGGATTTGGCGGCTCCTGTTTTCAAAAAGACATTCTTAACCTGGTCTATATTTGCCAAGGGTACGGTTTGTATGAAGTAGCCGAGTACTGGGAATCCGTTGTTAAAATCAACCAATGGCAACAAAAACGCTTTATTCTCAACATGCTGGGGAGCATGTTCAACACGGTAGCAGGCAAACGCATAGCCCTATTCGGTTTCGCGTTCAAGGCCAATACTGGCGATACGCGTGAATCGCCGGCCTTGGCCATTAGCCGTGGTTTACTTGAAGAACATGCCGAAGTGATCATTACGGATCCTAAGGCGCTCGATCACGCTAAAAATGATTTAAAGGATGTCCAATCTGGGGTGACTTTTGAATTGGATCCTTATAAGGCCGCGGCGGGCGCCCATGCCATCGGGGTAATGACCGAATGGAAACTCTATACGGAATTGGACTATTCCCGAATTTTCGCATCTATGTCGCAACCGGCATTTATCTTCGATGGCCGGAATATTTTAGACCATCAGAAGTTGTTCAATTTAGGGTTCAATGTCTTTGCTGTTGGAAAAGCTCCGCTCAAACATTTTTAAACCGGGCTTTCGAGCCCAAAAGCTTTTACATCACAATCAATTCTGCGTTCAGAGCTCCGGCCTTTTTGATGGCTTGGAAAATGGCAATGATATCACGTGGACTGACTCCCAAGGTATTCAGAGATTTTGCCAAGTCGCCTACATTGGAACTGGATGGTAGAATCCGCATTTCCGATTTGGACTCATCTACCTTTAGATCCTCGGATTGTGTGTTCGTGGAAGCCTGCGTGGTACCCCCAAAGGGAGCTGCGGCATTGGAAACGGATGCTACCTGATTCTGTTTGATTTCTATCGTAATACTGCCATGTGAAACGGCAACTTCGGAAATACTCACATTGCCACCGGCAATCACCGTACCTGTTTTTTCATTCAGGACAACTTTGGCTGACATGGAAACGAGGAAGTCGACATTCTCGAGTTCGGCAACAAACTCCATTCGTTTGGCCTTCATAGCCTCTGGAATTTTAACTGTAACTGAAACTGGATCGGTGGCACTGGCAACTTCCTGTTTGAAATTTGCGTTGATGGACTTGGCCATTGCCACGGCGGAACTGAAGTCTGGCGCGGAGAGCGAGATGCGCAATTCATCAGCTGATGTCGCTGTCATCGGTGCAGCTTTTTGAATGATGGCTCCATTGGGAATTTCGCCGACTAATGTGTGGTTCTTGGAAAAAGAAGACTTGCCCTGTTGTGATTCACGATTAATGCCCCCTATGCTTAATGCACCCTGTGCTAATGCATATATTTCCCCATCTGTAGCTTGTAAAGGCGACATGAGCAAGGTGCCTCCTTCTAGACTTTTGGCATCCCCGATACTTGAGACGGTAACGTCCAATGTGGAGCCCCGTTTCATGAATGGACTAAGCTTGGAAGTAACCATCACTGCGGCGACATTGCGCACTTGGATACGGTCGCGCGGAACTTCAATGCCGGTATTACGCAACATATTGACAACGCTCTGGGTGGTGAATTCGGTGCGGGGTCCATCCCCGGTAGCCTTGAGGCCTACTACCAACCCATAACCGATAAGTTGTGTTTCCGTCAACCCATCAAATTTTGCAACATCCTTGATGCGCGTCGCGTCAGCCATAAGGGCCATTCCGAGTAGCAACCACAAGGTATTTCTAGGCAGCATCTGCATCTCCAATCAGAAAATCCAGTTGAAAAATCGCGCCAATAGACCGGGCCGCGAAGCCTGATGTAAGTCTCCGGTTCCAGAATATTGAATGCGTGCGTCCGCAATTTTTTCTGACATAACGGTATTATCCGACGAAATATCCTCCGGTCTAACAATTCCGGATACTCGAAGGATTTCTTTTTCGCTGTTCACTTCCACTTCCTTATTGCCCTCAATGAGCAAGTTGCCGTTGTCATAAACCGCCACAATCCGGGCCGAAAGCGTGGCTTTCACTTCACCCTGGCGGGAAGTTTTGCCTGCTCCGTCATATTTTTGGTTGACCTTCCCACCGAATCCAACTTTAGGAGTGTATTC
>JAYUHW010000112.1:0-9292 GCA_043766615.1 Fibrobacteria bacterium
TCCGTGAAAAGGGATAAGTGCTCGGTGATGCTGAATTATCCGGATCCGGCCATTTTTAAAAGCGGCCAGGCACGTCATTCCGGCACCCTCTTTTCGATGATCTATCCCGGGTCGATGAGCCATCATCAAGGTATCGATATTGCTATCCGCGCCCTCGCGCTTATCAAGCAGGATCTGGGTCCTTTTGTATTCGACATTTATGGGAGGGGTGGGGAAGAGCAATCACTAAAAAATCTAGTGGTTTCCCTCGGCCTCGAAAAACAGGTGATTTTCCATGGCATCCTTCCCTTGGAGGAGGTCGCAGGTAAAATGGCGCAAGCCGATCTTGGCGTCATTCCTAAAAGGGCCGATGATTTCGGGAACGAAGCGTTTAGCACAAAGATTTTCGAATTCATGGCCTTGGGCGTGCCTACACTTATATCCAGCACAAAGATCGACCGATACTATTTCAATGATTCCATCACTCTGTTTTTTGAATCGGGAAATGAACGTGAGTTAGCCGATAAGATTCTCCTCCTATCCAAGGACAAAGCGCGCAGGGATGCATTGTCCGCCGCGGCCCTCGAGTTCATCAAAGCATTTAACTGGGATCGCAAAAAGGTGGAGTATCTTGCTCTGGTTGATTCCTTGGTCCTTGGTAAAAAAAGGAGCACCAATGGTTAATTCATGGAAATATGCCGTGATCTCTCCGGTAAAAAATGAAGCCCGATTTCTCCCGCATACGATTGCTTCCATGGTATCCCAAAAGGCCTTGCCAATAGTGTGGATGGTGGTTGACGACGCGTCCACCGACAGTACGGCTGAAATCATAAAAGCTTGCGAAAGGCAGTATCCATGGGTTCGCTACCTGTTGCATCCAGGCGAGGCGGTTCGAAAAACCGGTTCCGCCGAAATTCATGCTTTCGATTATGGTTTCCAGGCGTTGAATGGAATGGATTTCGATTTCATTGTCAAACTCGACGGCGACTTGCGGTTTGACGAAGTTTATTTTGAAACGCTCCTTTCGAGATTTTCGCGCCAAAAAAAGTTGGGAATAGCATCGGGCATCTACCTGGAAGCCTCCGGCCCCATCTGGGAGCCGGTGCGCATGCCTGGGTATCATGCGGCTGGCGCAAGCAAGGTGGTGCGACGGGAATGCTTTGAACAGATAGGGGGATTTATCGCTCAACGCGGTTGGGATACGATTGATGAGATTCGCGCCCAGGCGAAAGGTTGGGATACCGCGCATTTCCCCGATATCCAGTTTTACCATCTCCGCAAGGAAGGCACGGGAATGGGGCAACTGCACACATGTATCATGCATGGAGAAATATTTTATCGAACGGGTGGTGGCCCTTTTTTCTTTATGGTCAAGGCCCTCAACCGTATTTTCCGGGGGAAGCCGGCCGTGCTGGCCGGGACAGCCATGATTTACGGGTATATGCGTTCCTGGTGGAAGCGGCATGTGAAATTGGTGACTCCATTTGAAGCGCGTACTTACCAGAGCCTACTTTCGCGCCGGATCTTCAGCCTCCTCAAACCAGCATTTATCGTAAAGCTTTGAAAGGGAATTGAATATGTGTGGAATCTGCGGAATATATAATCTGTCCGGAGAACCGGTCGATGGGCAAACATTGGATGCGATGAACCAAGCGCTACATCACCGTGGACCGGACGGATCCGGTAGGTTTCTGGAAGGTGCGATAGGGCTGGGACACCGCAGGCTAAGCATCATTGACGTTGAAGGGGGCACGCAACCCATGTCCAATGAGGAGGATACCCTGCAACTGGTTTTCAACGGTGAGGTCTATAATTATATAGAACTGCGCGATGAGCTGATTAAATGCGGCCATCGGTTCAAAACGAAATCCGATACCGAAGTCATTCTGCATGGCTACGAACAATGGGGTGTGGATTGCGTCAAACGCTTCAATGGCATCTTCGCCTTCGCACTCTGGGACAGGTTCCTTCGGCGCCTATTCCTTGCCCGGGATCATTTGGGTGTTAAGCCCTTGTATTATGCGGTGGTAAACGGCCGGCTGCTCTTTGGATCGGAAATTAAGGCTTTGTTGCAAGATCGACAGTGTCCGCGTGAAGTCAATATAAAAGCACTAGGCGACCTTTTCAGCTATCGGTATGTTCCTGCCCCCGACACCCTGTTTCGCGGCATTAAAAAACTTAGGCCCGGGCACTTTCTGCTGGCTGGCGATTCCGGCTTGGTCATCAAGCGGTTTTGGCATCAGGTTCCTACCCTCAGCGTAGACAAAAATGAGCGTGAACTGATGGAGCATTATCAGGAGCTGTTTGAAGATGCGGTACGTTTGCAAACTAGAAGCGACGTGCCAGTAGGCCTTTTCCTAAGTTCCGGAGTGGACTCGGGAGCCATTCTTTCGCTAATGCGCCAACATATCAATGGCCCGCTGCACACCTTCACCATTGGCTTTTCCGAAGGGGAAAAAACCAACGAGAACGAAGAAGCCTTGGCAATGGCCCAGCATTTCGGAGCCGTGCATCATGAAATGATGGTGACGCCACAGGATTATCTGGCCTACTTTGAAAAGTACATATCGACTATCGAGGAACCGGTGGGCAATGAAACCGCGGCGGCCTTCCACTTTGTCAGCCAGCTTGCTCAAAAGGATGTCAAAGTCGTGCTTACCGGTCAAGGCGCTGATGAGCCCTGGGCGGGGTATCACCGGCATCTGGGAGTCAAGCTGTCCGTCCTATATTCCCGTTTGCCGGCAGTTCTGACCAAAACCATCCGCGGCGCGGTCAATTTTCTTCCGCGCAATGAAAGGCTGAAAAGAGGCGTGGCCTCGCTCGATGAGCCGGACATGCTGTCCCGGTTTGCCAAGATCTATACGTTTTTCAATTCGGACATGAAGAATCAGCTCTTCAAAGCCGAAACCAAGGAAATGTTGGGATATGCCGGTCATGAAACGGGTGAATCCCTACGTCATCTGTATGAAGAAGTAGCCCATCTCGATCCCGTTTCACGGATGCTATACATCGATACACGCACCGATTTACCGGACGATTTGTTGATGGTAAACGACAAAACCTCCATGGCCAATTCCATTGAAGCGCGGGTGCCGTTCCTGGACCACCGCCTCGTCGAATTTGTGGAGACCATTCCTTCCAACCTGAAAATAAAAGGCTTCCATGGAAAATATCTGCATAAGAAAGCGGCTGAAAAGTGGCTGCCTAAAAGCGTTGTCTATAGGAAGAAAAAAGGATTCGCCAATCCGATAGACAAATGGATGCGGGGCGCCATTCGGCCTTTTATCAATGAATGCCTGTTCGCCGAAAATTCAGCGGTTCGAAAATATTTCGAGATAAATTATATCAAGCAGCTTGTCGCGCTTCATGAATCCAACCAGGAAGACTATCTCTTTCATATTTACCTGCTTATTTCCTTTGAACTATGGCATCGCCAGTTCATTGATCAGCCCATGCAAACGGCACATTAGGATGGCTAAGATTCTAATGCTCCTGTGGCTGTTATTAAGTGGGTGCACCCCAACGGTGGCGGATACCTATTATATCGATTTTGAAAAGGGAAAGGACGGGCAAATAGGCACCTCGAAAGAATCAGCCTGGCAGCTCTGCCCGGGCATGGTGGGTTTTAAAGGATCGTACCGACACCATGCCGGCGATCGGTTCGTATTCAAAGGTGGATGCGTGTGGCCTGCTACAGCGTTGCCTTTCACAATTAAATTCGGAGGAGCCGAAAATAATCCGGATATCTATACGACCGACCACGGTTGGTACAATGGGTCCAAATGGGTTCAACCCACCTTTTCGGGTCAACATTCCCGTACCCAACTTCTATATGCCAACAAAAAGTCTTTCTTCCAAATCAAAGATCTCAAATTCATTGATTTTGGAAAAGCGGGAATTTCAAGTGGGGGAAAGGCCATCGATATCAATGCCTGTGCGAACTACGCCATAGTCCATTGCACTATTGCTCCTCAGGCTTGGATTGGACTCTATCTCCATTCTTTTTCCGGGGCCATGGAGGAGGGCATCAGGATCGACAGTAACGATATCAGCGCGGCTGGCCAAGCGATAGTCGTTGCCGTGGAAGCGCCCAATACCAGGATGGGCCGGATCTCAATAACCAATAATGCCATTCACGACCTTTCATCCCAGATTGTCGGCGAGACGCACGGAGACGGCATCCATACCTGGAACTCCGTGCAGGACGATCATTCTCAATACCTCAGCGATTTGACGATACGCGACAACAGGTTTTACGGCGACTTCTCCCGCGGGGATTCCGGAACCGCCAGCATGACCTCGCTGATCTACTTAACCGACCCGGGGAAACGGGCGGTCATCTCGGGAAATTTATTGACTTACTCCAGGACCTCGCGCTTTGCCTCCCTGATTTGGGTGCGCTATTTTGACAGCGTGGTCGTGGCGAATAACACCCTGGTCATGGATACTGCGCAAGGTAATATTGGCATTATCGTAGGCCAAGGGGATGCGGGCAAAAATGTGAGCGTCAAAAACAATATTATTTTCGGCGCCAAATACTGTTATTACATCTATGTGGACGCTATTTTAACCACTCAGATAGATCACAACAATTGCACTACCACCGGCCCTACCATCGCCTATTGGAATCTGGTGGGGAAGTCCTGGCGGGAATGGCGGCAATTGGGCAATGACCTAAATGGCTCAAACGTGGCGCCAGAAGAATATAAGTCCTCCAAAAGCAGACGAGATTTGGGCGAATATGGATTTATTGACAATAAATCGAGCATCCCATGAAAAAAGTAGCCTTGCTGGGTGCAGGTTTCGATACGGGAAATATGGGCGTAGGCGCTCTCACCATGGGCGCCATCGCTTGCGTAAAGCAAGCTTGGCCGGACGCTGAAATTTCCTTGCTGGAATATTCCCAAAGCTCCAATTCATTTGCATGCCGCATGAATGGCGGCGTGGTGAATGTCAGCCTGATTGCCATGCGGTTCTCAAAAAAGTTTTATCTCTATAACAATATTGCGCTTCTGCTTTTGTTATCCATCCTTTGCAGAATCATTCCTTCAAAGGCCATTGCCTCAAAGATCATCAGCAGAAATGCCGCATTAAAGAATTTTTATGAAACAGACCTGGTTTTGTCCATAGCAGGCGGCGACAGTTTCAGCGACATCTATGGACACGCAAGGTTTCTTTACATTGTATTACCGATATTGTGGGCCATTGCCATGGGAAGACGATTGGTAATCATGCCGCAAACTATCGGACCGTTCAAAAGCTACTTCGCAGACTGGGTCGCCGCATTCATACTGAGACGCTCCGAGACAGTCTATGCCAGGGACAATGAAAGCTTGTCCTTGGCACGTAAACTCATGGGCCCGCGACACGCGGCCAGAGCGCATTTCTGTTATGACTTGGGATTCATTCTTGATCCAATAAAGCCTGAATCCTATGATCTTCCCCTCACCAAAGGGGTTGATATTGAAAAGCCAATAGTTGGCCTGAATATCAGCGGGTTATTGTGCATTGGCGGCTATACGCAAAAAAATATGTTCGGATTAAGAATGGACTATTCAGAGTTGATTCGCTCCTTAATCCAATATCTTATTGAAACAAAAAAAACCACCGTTATGCTGGTACCGCATGTTTTCGGAACGTCCGAGGAGTCCGATATTGGAGCGGCAGATAGGTTCTATAGGGAACTGACCGAGCGATTCGGCCGGGACCTCGTTCTCGTTCAAGGCGTATTTGATCAAAATGAAATCAAATATATCATTGGGCAATGCGACTTTTTCATCGGATCAAGGATGCATGCCTGCATTGCCGCCCTTTCCCAATGCGTACCGGCCATCGGCATAGCGTATAGCAGAAAATTTTCCGGGGTAATGCGGTCTATAGAAATGGATGACCTGATTGCCGATCCTAGGAAAAGCTCGCTTGTGGAAATCCAGGCGTTAATCGGGAGTGCTATGGATCAAAGAGCGGATAAAGCCGGCCAGCTTCGGAAAAGTATGCCGGAAATAAAAAACGTCGTACTAGATATTTTTGTTCACAATGTTGCCAACAGTCATACGGCCGGCAAGTACACATGAAATGTACTGCCTTTTCCAATTTCTGATTCTACGTCAATACAACCATCGTGCCTGTTAACGATAGAATGGCACGTTGCCAGTCCAAGCCCATGCCCATTTGGTTTCGTCGTAAAAAACGGATCAAAAATCTTGGAAATTAGATCTTTGGGTATGCCGGTTCCGCTATCTCTAATGGAAATCCTGACATAATTGCCGGCATGACACCCCACGGTCAAGGGTCCCTGTAGGGGATCGTGGGGACGCAGAATCTGAACATCATGTTCTGCTAATGTGATATTACGAGCGGTCAATTCAATCGTTCCGCCTACCGGAATTGCCTCCTGAGCATTTAGTATAAGGTTATCAATTACCTGACTGATTTGATTTTTGTCAAATTTACATTCCCATAAATCCTGCGGCACATCGAAATGGCAGGAAACATTTGAACCGCTCAGCGACAATTCCGCGGTTTCCTGAACTAACGGGAAGAGCGTACCGATTTTCCTAATTGGAGCGCCATTTTTAGTAAAGGTTAGCAATTTACCCGTTAAGGCCCGCGCCCGACCAATTGTATTGGTGGCTATGGAAAGGTAGTTTGAGACTTTATTCCTGTCGGGTTCCAAATTTGCCAAGTCGATATAGCCGAAAATGCTGACCATCAGGTTATTGAAGTCGTGGGCGACTCCACCCGCGAGAACGCCTAGAGATTCAAGTTTCTGATCCCTTTGCGTCGTATCGCTAACTTTTTGTTTTTCAGTCATATCGCGAAAAACCAAGACTACTCCAATGGTTTTACCGTCTTTATCCTTGATGGGTGCGCCGGAATTTGCGATTATCCGTTCCGTGCCATCTCGCGATATTAGCAAGGTATGGTTTTCAAGTTCGATAATTTCACCAGACGCCAGCACTTTATCCGCAGGGTTATCATGGGGCAAGCGAGTGATTTCATTAATGATGGTAAAAACGGAAAGAAGCGGCTGCCCTTTTGCTTGGGTTAGCTTCCAGCCGCAGAGTTCTTCGGCAACGGTATTCATCAAAACAACTTTTCCCATTGTGTCGGTTGTAATGACACCATCAGCGATGCTGCGCAAGGTTCCGGCTAGGCGCTCTTTTTCCGCGGCAATGATTTGTTCCGCGAGTTTTCGCTCGGAGATGTCCTCTATTGCCAAAAGAATGGTTTTGTCCTTTCCCGACGCATTATTGATTTGGCGGGCATTCAAAAGCATGGACCGTTTTCCGATGGTTGTAAAATCGTGTTCGATTTCAAAATCATTAAAGATTGTCTTATTGGGAAGAATTGTTTCCAGCAGTTCCCGCAGCTTGGGAATATCCCATTGTTTGTTGCCCAACTCATAAATAAGCCGGCCTATAGTTTCTTCAGGCTTTACCTGAAAGAATTCATAGAAGGAACGACTGACGGAAACCACCCGTAAATTTTGATCCAGAGCGAGTAAAGGCTCCCGCACGGTGTTTACGATACTCTCGGCGTATTCGCGGGCCGCATCTGCGGATGTTTTAGCAACTTCCAGGTCTTTCAGGTAATTATTGATCAAGTCGTTATAGGCCTTGATCCTAAGCAGGGACCGGACCCGGGCTAAAAGTTCCATTTTATCAACAGGTTTTGAAATAAAATCATCACAACCGGCTTCAATTCCCTTAACCCGGTCTTCCGTTTCCCTCAATGCAGTAACCAAGATTATCGGCAGCGTATTGGTTTTCCGGATCCTACGGGTAACTTCAAAACCATCCATGCCTGGCATTATGATATCTAATAGAACCAAATCGATCTGATTGCCTTGAAGTTTAAGAAGCGCCTCTTTACCGTTGGCAGCCTTAACAATTTCAAATCCCATTGGATCAAGAAACGCCTCAAGGACCTCAATGTTTTGAGGCTGATCATCAACAACTAAGAGTACCGATTTTTCTTTCATTCTCTATAATCGTTGAATGAATTACAACACTACGATGGAAGCAAAATAGTTATCACTTAATAAACCGATTGATCTCTTTTACAAAGGTCCGTGTATCTATTGGCTTTCCAATGAATCCGCTGTTCGTAATGGAGGTTATTTCTTCACTGCCTTCCGCCATTACCGAGGCAGTCACAAAAACAATCGGGATATCGAGTGTCCTTTTATCCAGACGTAAAATCTTGGCAGCTTCAGAGCCACGCATATCCGGAAGCCGCATATCCATAATTATAATATCCGGTTTTTCTTTCTTGGCAATGCCAATCCCACTCGAAGCATTTTCAGCTTCGAATACTTTAAAACCGGCAACCTCAAGCAGGTCTTTTTCGAGCATTAGATTGTTTGCGTTATCATCAATAACTAAAGCTTTCTTTCGCATCTCACGCGACCTTTTGGGATATTATGGGCAGCGTAAACCGGACCAAGACCCCTTCATTTAACCCCTTCGATTCTACCGCCAACTTCCCCCCATGCAACTCAACCAACTTCTTAGAAAGCGGCAATCCCAACCCGGTTCCCTCTGTTACCCGAGAATAGGGAGTATCAACTCGGAAGAAGCCTTCAAATATTTTCTCCATGTTTTCAGGTGCAACGCCGACCCCTGTATCCCAAACCACTATTTCTATCTCAAAACCCGATTTCTTCGCCCGCATTCCGATTTTACCACCCTCGGGGGTGAATTTAATTGCGTTTGAAAGCAGATTGAAAATTATCTCTTTTACCTTGAGATCATCCGCCATAATATTCGGCAAATCTTCGGATATTTCCAGCAGCATTTGCAGCTTCTTTTTACTGACCATATCCGCAACCAGCATAGAAATATCATTTAATAGGTTTTTCATGGACACATTGGATAAAGCTAGTTTCATCTTTCCAGCTTCAACTTTTGCCATATCCAGTATCTGATTAATCAACAGTAGTAGATGCTTTCCACTGGTTAAGACATTGCTGACATATTTTTTCTGCTTTTCATTGAGCTGTCCGAAAGTCTCGTCGAATAATACCTCAGAGAAACCATTAATGGAATTAAGCGGGGTTCGTAGTTCATGTGACATGTTGGCTAAAAATTCAGATTTTACCCTAGCAACCCGTTCCAGCTCGTTAGCCAAACCTTTTAATTCTTCATGGGCTTTTTCCAGCCCGGATTCAATGTCACGGCGTTCCGTGATGTCTTCGATGGCCAAAAGGATGATCCGCTCCTTTCCCGACGCTCTTTGAATTTGTCGGGCATTCAATAGCATGATGCGCCGGCCAATGGTGGCAAAATCGTGTTCGACCTCATAGTTATCA
>JAYUHW010000113.1:0-18977 GCA_043766615.1 Fibrobacteria bacterium
AGCGTGAAGGCCACCGACTGCGAAACAGGTTGCTTCAAAGGCGGCCAAAGTCATATGCAGGGCTTGGGTCTTCCAGGCATCATTGAACATGGCTCGGAAGGGATCAATATCGATGGCTTGTCCATTAACCCAAGTGAACCCAGCGGGGCTATTCATCCAGGCATTGGCGCATACGACAAAGACTCCGGAGAGAACTCCAGTAATCCCCACGGCAACCCCCACTCCCCAGTGCACCCAAGGCTTGAGGCGATTCCAGCCGTATAGAAATAAACCCAGCGCAATCGCTTCCAAAAAGAAAGCCGTGCCTTCCCATGAAAAAGGCATACCAAAAATGGGCCCGGCATGTTCCATGAATTTTGGCCATAGCAAGCCGAGTTCAAAGGAGAGCGCGGTTCCAGAAACGGCTCCGGTGGCGAAAAAAATAGCTACGCCCCGCGACCACGCCTTGGTGAGATCACGATAAACCGGATTGGCCGTGCGCAACCAACGGAAGTGGGAGATGGCCATAAGAAAAGGCATAGCCATGCCAATAGACGCAAAGACAATGTGAAAACCAAGTGAAACCGCCATCTGGGATCGAGCGGCGAGCAAATCTTGCATTCCCTTAAAGATAGCAAGGATCCCATTACGATTTTTTTAATGGTAACTTGAGTCGTCGTCGGGAGCTAGGTAACTCTTCGGATACCCGTCTGGAAACCAAAGGATGTCACGAAATTCAGTCACTATATCGGTTTCCTCAAGGGTGAGCTTACCCCGAAGCCGCTCCAGGTAAAGTTGGTTCTTACCAGGAACACAAACCACGCCCAGTGGGGTTTCAATGTCTATTAATGTATTTTCTCACAATGATCCCCAGGCTTATCGCATGAGAGCTCGAATTTTCCGCATGAGAACTCGATTTCTCCGGACCGTATTTCTGACGGGATTGATGGTTCTGACATTCGGGATATTGCACATCGCAGGCCCGTCCCACACGCATCATGCGGGCGAACAGCACGGTGATTGCCAGCTTTGCCATGTAACATCCCAATCTTTCCTTGCAGTCGCGCCTCCACCGCCAATCTCCTTCATCGTGGCTATCCGGTTTTTCCTTCTCGAGCAATCGGATCAAGTTCACGTCCAATCCTGTTTCCCCTATGGGGCGCGGGCTCCTCCCTCCGCTTGAATCTTTCCTCATAGTCTAAGCAAAAAGGATCCTCACGGATCTTTACAACCTACTGGTCCATTGCGTCCGGGAGGTGCTTTTCCCATCTCGATTCAATTTACCCTTAGGGAGGAATAATGCTTTCATTTCGATCTATGCTTGCAGCATGCTGTGCAACCGCACTGGTGGTTCCCGCTGCTGCCGGCGTCGTGAATCCGGATATATCCGCCATCGGCCAAGTACGCGCGGGCATGACCGATGCTGCGACTTCCCCAAATAATGGGGAGCCGACTTTATCCCTTGGTGAAACTGAAATTGTACTGGACTCTTGGCTCAATCCTTTTCTCAAAGGAAGCTTTGTCGTGTCGGGTGGACAGGAGGGCATCGGTATCGAGGAAGCCTATGCCAATTGGGTCAAAGGCCTGCCATGGGGCTTGGGACTCAAGGCGGGCAAGTACCGCATGGGATTCGGAAAGCTCAATCCCTCCCACCCTCATGTCAATCCCTTCATAGATCCGCCGAGAGCCTGGATCGCTTTGCTGCCCGGTGGCGCGGAAGGTTTTAATGAGACGGCCATTCAGACTTCTGTTCTTTTGCCCACACCTGGAGATTGGGCGTCCACGCTTTCCGCGGACGTCTTGCAAGGCGCCCAGTTCCATCCTGACGAGGTGAAGACGCGCCTGGGCTGGCTTGGACGGTGGAGCAATGCATTGCTATTGGGTGAAACCGGTGCCTTGGAGACGGGACTATCCGGAGCCACCGGTATCGATAACGTTGCCAAAGATCTACGTGGCTACTTGGCTGGAGCCGATTTCAAGGCCAAATTCTATCTGGATGGAGGTTCACAATTCACGATGCAGGGCGAAGGAATGTTCCGCCGCAGTCACGCCGTGGACAGCATTGCGGGAGTATCCAGCGCGGATCGCATGGGCTACTATGCCGTGGTCGATTACCGCCACCACGTCCATTTCAATTTCGGCGGCATGTACGATCAAGTTGAAAGGGCCAGCGATGCGACAAAGACGGACAGGGCAGTGCGTGCTTTCGCCGGCTACACCATGCTTGAGGAGAGCACCTTGCTCCGCATCGCTTATGAATATTTCATGCCGCAAGGGGAATCGGGCGTCAATACCTTTTCCGCGCAATTGCTTTTCACCATGGGCCCGCACAAAGCCCACCAATTTTAAAAAAGGAAAAATCATGAAATCAAAATTGTATTTAATGTTCTTCTTCTCGGTCTGCGCCCTCGTTCCTGTCGCAGCTAAAGTAAAAATGGCCGCATCCATTCCAGATTTAGCTTCCATTGCCTCATCCATAGGCGGTGATCAAGTGGAGGTTTTTACTATCGCAAAATCCAATGGCAATCCACATTTCGTGGAGGTGTTGCCTTCCTATATGATCAAGGTCTCTAGAGTTGCGCTCTTTCTCAAGGCAGGCTTAGCCTTGGATCAATGGGCCGATGGAATCATTGAAGGATCCCGTAACGGCAAGCTTACCGTGGTGGATTGCTCAGCCGGCATCGACGTATTGGAAAAACCCAACGGCAAGGTGGATGCGTCCATGGGTGATGTGCATCCTATGGGCAATCCGCACTATTGGTTGGATCCACAAAATGTCCCAATCCTCGCGGACAATATTGCCGCAGCCCTGGCCAAAGAGGATCCGGGCCATGCAGAGTTATATAAATCGAATGCATCCAAGTTCAAGGAGGAAAATGCCAAGCACTATCAGGATTGGAAAGCGAAGTTGGCCCCATTGAACGGATCCGCAATTATCACCTATCATTCTTCCTGGGTTTATTTTGCCAAGACTTTTGGAATGCGTATCGTTGGCATGGTAGAACCTTATCCGGGCATCCCGCCCACGGCCAAGCATCTTCAGGAACTGGTGGATGGCATTAAGGCGAACAAGGCCGCACTCCTGATCCAAGAGCCGTATTTCTCAGGGGATGATCCGAAATTCCTCGCGCGCCAAACCGGAATCAAAGTTTTCCGCTTCACCCCCTCTTGCGAAGGCGTGGCGGCCGGGGACTATTGGAAACATTTCGATGGCATGGTGAATGCCCTAGCAAGTGGAAGTGGCACGCCATGATGATCTTCGCCTATACTTTCACGCTTTCGGCTTTGACATTATGCCTGTTACTCACGGCCATTCTCAGTTTCTATGGATTCCACGTGGTGCGACGGGGAGTCATATTCGTGGATCTGTCTTTGGCGCAAGTGGCGGCATTGGGGGCTAGCATCGGAATCCTGCTTGGATTTGGTGAACAGCATCCCGCGGAAAATTTTATGCTGTCCCTGGGCTTCACTTTTCTGGGTGCCATGCTGTTTTCCTGGTTTCGCAGCCGTGAGAAACTGCCTATTGAGGCTTTGATCGGAATCACGTATGCTGCGGCCATGGCCTTCTCGCTGATTGTGCTGGAGAAATCCGCTACGGGATCGGAAGAGCTCAAGGAAATGCTGGTCGGATCAATCCTCACGATATCGCCCCAGGTGTTGGCGATTGCGGCTGGACTGTTTGCCTTTGTCAGCATCATTCTCTGGGTCGCGCGCAAACCGCTTTTTCGCATTACAGAAGATCCGGCAGTTGCCAAGGCGCAAGGCCTTAAAATATGGTTGTGGGATTTGCTATTCTATTCCACGTTCGGCGTTATCGTTACTTTTTCCGTCAAAGTCGCTGGAGTACTCTTGGTTTTTGCCTTCTTGATCGTACCTTCTACTGCATCTTTAATGGCAGTTCAAGGAACCTGGAGGCGGGTGGCATTCGGTTGGGGATTCGGTTCCGTAGGCTGTATACTAGGCTTGGAGGCATCCTTGAGACTGGACTGGTCTGCGGGACCGACCATCGTCGCAGTGTTCATTCTACTGCTGGTGGCTGTGGGCGCCGCGTCCTGGTTGCAGAAAAGGTGAGTTACACTTAAAGGTGAAATACACTTTTGCATAAACGGAGAAAACCATACCTGTTTTTCACATGAGGGTGCATCTGCTTATTTCGGTTTATCGCACCTCAAGTCTTTTTCCCGTGGCATGGAATTACTTGGCAATCCCCTCGATACCGAAAACCCCTCTACACGACTAACGAATTGTTTCGAGCTTTACAGCGGTGCCATAACATAACACCTCCGTTACTCCACCCATGACTTCGGTGGCATCGTAGCGCACTCCCACCACCCCGTCGGCTCCGACTGCAACAGCGTGCGCCAGCATTTTTGTGAAGGCATCTTGTCTGGCCCGTTCACATAATGAAGTGTATAGGGAAATGTTTCCGCCGAACAAGATTTGAATACCTGCGCCAATATTTCCAAAAATGGACCGCGATCGGACTACAATGCCTCGGACCACTCCCAAATTTTCTTTGGTTTTGGATCCAATTATTTCAAAAGTTGTAGACGTGTATTTAATGTTCATATCGGCAACACTCCAATTTTAATTTGCAAATATAACCGTGACGTAATGAAATAAAATTCGAATTATAAACGGGCTCCCAGTCAGCGTTCCAGGCTTTTACCCGAAGCTTCAAAATACTCGGAGTTTCCGGTCGAGCCACTTGCCGCGGACCGGATGAACAGCGCGCGGCCAACACTTGGCACCACGGATCGCAGTGAGTGCTGGCTTTTTCCCGACCCGGAATAGGCGACTGCGGTTGTGGTCAGCCCCAGAGCGTATTGCACACCGCCCCACACATGCCCTAGAAAAAGCGAATCCGAATAGCTCTCCGTTGTATGTCCCATGGCGGTTACCCAGGCGCGCCCGCCCAAGTAGCTGTCATACCAGCTCATGGGGTGATCCTTACCTGGAGTCCCACCAGTAAAACTGGCTTCATCCACGGTAACGAGCACGTGCACTTTGGTAATTGTCGAATTGCGCGGATTGGTTTTGAAGTTGTAAATCTCGTCCGTGCGTCTCCATCGGCGCGGCAATAGTTTAGTGGAAATGTCGTTTGTGTCTTCCACTACAATGTTTTGCACCGTATTCAGGTTTCCCGCTAGGTTCAAGAACCAGGCTCCACCAAGTAATATTCCATAAAAAGGCCATAGGTATTCTGTATCGAGTGCCGAATGGATGGCGACCAATCCACCTCCGGCTTTAAACCATTTCTCAAAGGCAAGTTGCTGGGTTGCATCCAATATGTCTCCGCTCGTTTTGAGAAAGACAATGGATTTGTACTTGACCAAGCCAGTGTCCGTGAACAGCCCTGCGTCTTCGGAGAGGTCCACCACAACCCCCTTTTTTTCCAGAAAGGCTTTCAAGGCGAGGCGTGCTGGAGTGATATTGTCTTCCCGATAACCTTGTGTCTTGGTCATAATCAGGATTCGGTCGGCTGCGTTTGAGGTCAACGCCAATGTAAGGGTCAGTGCAGTGCTGAGCATTATTTTTTTTAGCATGGAAACATCCGGAGTTAAAGGTCTGACCTGGGTGTGGCAAATCAGTCTTTAAATGTAATCAGGAGTCACAGCCCACAGGGGCCGGAATTTTTTGCAGCTACCAGGAAACGGTGATTTTGAACTGGTACGGAGAGGTGTCGGTGCCAAGCACCAAAACGCCTTCTTTTCCTTGGAAAAAAACAGGGCCAGGACCGGCTTTGCCGCCGATTCTTATGCCGTCTACCAAAGCTCCGTGTTCGCTTCCCCTGTCCAGAACTCCGATTTTTCCTTGGTCCCAAACGATGCTGACATGGTGCCTGGCGATTTGGGCCGGGTCGGTATCCTCGATTTCAAAATGGTTGTATAGAAAAGGATCGCTGCTCTTTCTGCCAATTTTGAGCGGAAAGGTTTTAATGACAAAGGGGTTGTTGCTGATGGAAGCAATGGCTCTGGGTGTCATGCCTTCAATGGAGAAAACTTCCGTCTTGCTCCCCGGGTCCCTTAAATTGGCCAATCGGGCCGGACTCTTGGCGTCTGGATCGATATTGGCGATTAGCGTATTGGCTTCCCGAAGGCGTTCGAAAATGCTTTTCAGGAACTTGCCGAAAATATCTGGACTTTCCTTCATCGCCGCGTACAAGTCGTCACGATGGAACTCCCTGACTACAGTTTCCGTAACCGCTTTGACCGTGGCACTGCGAGGAAGGTCGTCCACCATGCTCATTTCACCGAACGTGGCCCCTTGGCTTAGGAACGCGATATGCACGTTTTTTCCATTGCTCAATTTGGTAACTTCCACTTTACCGGATTCGATAATGTAGGCGGATTCACCCAATTCATTTTCCCGGATGATCACATCTTCCGGTTTCAATTGCCAAGTATTTACCATCTATATCTCCCCAACCATATCCACAAAAGCTTTTAATTATATCCTGATGTGAAAAGATTTCAATTGAAATCCATCGGCAGGACAGGCGGGAAGGGCGATTTTGAACTCAAAAACCTGCTATTTGGGCCGCTTGAAATACTTCTTGGGGGCGCCAGTGCCTTGTCGCAGCGCTTTGCGGGTTTTCTCCGGGAGAGCGCGGACAGCTTGGCATTTTTCCGAACAGCAGCCCTGAAACTTTAGCGCGCAGGCAGCACATTGGATAAATAGGATATGGCAGGCTTCGTTGTCGCAATTGTGATGCGTATCCGCTGGGGCATTGCAAAGGTGGCAGGTAGAAACGATGTCGTCCGAAATCCGTTCGGCCAAGCGTTCGTCAAAGACAAAATTTTTGCCCCTGAATTTGTTTTCTAATCCCTCAGATTTGACTTGGCGGAAATATTCGATAATGCCGCCTTCCAATTGAAATACTTGTTTAAATCCCTTGTGTTTGAAATACGCGCTGGCTTTTTCACAGCGAATGCCGCCGGTGCAGTACATGACCAATTGCTTGTCTTGTTTATGTTCTTTAAGATCGGATTCGATGATATCCAAGGATTCCCTGAAGGTATCCACATCGGGTTTTATCGCGCCTTCAAAATGGCCTATTTCACTTTCAAAATGGTTCCGCATGTCTACTAAAACAGTATTGGCCTGCGCAATGATTGTGTTGAAATCAGCGGCTTTCAGGTGAGTGCCTATTCTGGTTGCATCAAATGTGGGGTCTTCGATTCCGTCCGCGACAATTTTATTTCGGACTTTGATGGTTAGTTTTAGAAAGGATTTGTCGTTTTGTTCTACTGCGATATTAAGTCGGATGCCATTGAGAAATGGAATGCTGAATAAATACTCTTTCCAAGCTTCAAATGCATCGGCCGGTACAGACAATTGGGCATTGATGCCCTCATGGGCGACATAAATTCTGCCGAGCACGTTGAACTTTTCAAAGGCTAGGAATAAATCATCGCGAAAGGTTTTTGGATTATCCAGTCGATGGTATTTATAAAAGGATACAGTGATGCGCGCTTGCCTGGCGGTCTCGATCAATTGGGCGCGTTGTGCGGCGCTGAGAGTGTTGTGAAGTCGCATCGGTTCGCGGAAGTCTTTAATCGTTGATCGTTATTCCATAATCAATAATCAATAATCGATAATCGATAAGGTTAAAAAATAGCCAGGCATTTGGCATAGAAGACTTTGAGATTCCTTTTGGCCTTTACTTGGAGACTTTTTTTAGTAAACTAGAGGCCTCTTATTGGAGGGTTTGATGGCCGAACAAATCAGAGTTTTAGTAGTGGGTTGCGGTCATATGGGTCGATCCCATGCGCGCGCATATCAGAAAATAGCTGGCTTTGAAGTAGTCGGGTTAGTCAGTCGTGGAGATGGCAGCCGTGAAAAATTAGCGGCGGAACTCGGCGGTTCAATTGCCCAATATGGGGATTATGAAACGGCGCTGAAAGAAACACGTCCGGATGCTGTGTCCATCAACACCTATCCAGACACGCACGCTAAATATGCCATTATGGCATTGGAAGCCGGCGCCCATGTTTTTTTGGAAAAGCCAGTTGCCGAGACAGTAGCGGATGCTGAAAAAGTGGTGCAATTGTCGAAAAAAATGGGGAAAAAATTAGTGGTGGGTTATATCCTCCACCATCATCCCGCATATGCCAAGTTTGTGGAAATCGGAAAAACCTTGGGCAAGCCCATGGTGATGCGCATGAATCTGAACCAGCAAAGCTTTGGGCCGGAATGGGAAACGCATAAGAATCTAATGTCTTCCATCTCACCAATCGTTGATTGCGGAGTCCACTACGTTGACCTCATGTGTCAGGTCACGGGTTCCAAACCGAAGCGCGTCCATGCCATCGGTGCGCGCTTGACGGAAGAAATTGCCAAGGGCATGTATAATTACGGGCAATTGCAGATCACCTTTGAGGACGGGTCCGTGGGCTGGTATGAAGCCGGTTGGGGCCCGATGATGAGCAAGGTCGCTTTTTTCGTTAAGGACATGATAGGTCCCAAGGGCTGCGTGAGCATCGTAGGCGCGGGCAAACGCACTGAAGATTCCGCCGATATTGATAGCCATACCAAAACCAATTCCTTACTCGTGCATCGATCGGGATTGGATGCGCAGGGTAAATTTCTGGAACCGGATGAAGTCATTGACATGGCCGATGAGCCTGGACATCAAGACCTTTGCGATCGCGAACAAACTTTTTTCCTGAAGGCCATCCGCGAAGATATGGATCTCACTTTGCATTTGAGCAGTGCCGTGGACAGTCTCAGAATTGTTCTGGCCGCCGACGAGTCTTTTAGGACCGGAAAGATTATTGAACTGAACTAAAGGGCTGGCCCGGCGAGGGGAAAGCCGGGCCTAAGTCACAAGGTTAAGTTTTATAGGTGTTGACCTTTTTGTAAGCCAGTGGCGAGAGTCCAATACTCTTTTTAAAGGCCCGACTGAAAGAGTACAGCGAATCGTATCCGCTGGCTTGGGCTACCTGGGAAACATTCAGTGCCGAATTCACAAGCAGAGATCGGGCCCGATTCATTCTCACCTTTTGGATATAGGTTCCCAGGCTCATTCCCATGCGCTTTCGAAACAAGAGCCGCAAATGGCTTTCCGAATAAGGGAACCGTTCCGCCAGATCCGGTATTTTGAGATTTCGATCAAAATTGTCCCAGATATATCGGTTGATTTGATCGATAACGGAAGGTCGCTCCATCGAAGTTCGGCTATGGACGCGCCCATCGTACTTCATCAATTCCAAAAGGAGCAGTCCTGTCAGCAGGCTGAGCGAAGTGCCCATCTCCTTATCCGCCCCGGATTTTTCAAGGTATAAGGAAACTAGGTTCGTTAGGTATTGACGGGCTACATCGCCAATGGTATTGACACGGTTGCGGAGTACCGCAATCGGTTCGCTTTGGTTCAATTCAAATGTGAGAAACAACCAGCGGATGGACTGGGACTTGGGCGGATGGAAATGGTGAAATTGATGGGGGAATATCAGCAGGCACTCGCCTGGATAAAGGTCAAAGTTGCGATTGTCGACGGTTACGCTGCCTTGAGTACGCAGGTTTACAATAAACACAAAGCGGTAATGGTAGTGGTGTTCCTGACCCAGCATACCGGCGGTATTGCGTTGGAACAGAATGAGATTGTTCGGGAGTTCAAATGGCGAAAGCGCCAGTCCCCGAAAAAAGCTACGTGGCTCCGGCAGGTTTTTGGAAATTTTTTCCATCGCCTCCAAATCGGAATTGTCCATGCTGAAATAATACCTTGAAAGACCAGACTTGGGAAGCTGTCCCTCAAAAATCACCTGAATAAGCCATTTTTTAATCGGTATTGCTAAAAAATCAAGCAATGTGGGTACATGGATCTGGGCGGGAAAGGGTAGATTTATACGCAGTGGAACAGAGGAGTATTTGAGTGGATCTTAAGCAAAAATTGGCACCGGGCGGAACGAGTAAAGTTGAAAATTTCTTTCTCGCTGAAGAAGGAAACATGAACATAAGCGCCGACCAAGAGCGCGTCAAAGTGGTTACAGTTGGTAATTACGTCATACTAGGTCAATTGACGGCGCTGCGATTTCTCGAATGGGTTTCCGAAAATCCGGATGGCGTGGCGGCGTTGCCCACAGGAAAAACTCCGGAATATTTTATAAAATGGGTGCATCACTACCTTGGCAATTGGGCCTCGGAGGCAAAAGATGGCATGCTTGCCAGAGTGGGTTTGGGCAATACACCAAAGCCGCGCATGGATGGTTTGCGCTTTGTACAGTTGGATGAGTTCTTTCCCATTCGCCCCGATCATGAACGCTCCTTCGCTTACTTTGTCAATAAATTTTACTTACAGGGTTTTGGGCTTGATCCCAAACGAGCTTTATTGCTCGACACCTTCAGTTTACCAAAAGGATTGGAAGAAGCGGCCTTTCCTCATAAAAATCTCCAGGACGTATTTGCGGACGGCAACATCGATCTCGATTTAAGAATCCGACAAGCCGCCAATGAAAAAGAAATCCTTCAGCAACGCGTGATCAATCGGTTCGAAGAATTCTGTGAAGGCTACGAAGAACGTATCCGTAACATGGGTGGTATCGGTTTCTTCCTAGGTGGCATTGGCCCCGACGGGCATATTGCCTTTAATATCCGTGGCACCAGCCACCATTCCACCACGCGCATGGACAAGCTGAATTATGAAAGTCAGGCAGCCGCATCCACCGATCTCGGTGGCATCGATGCAGTGCGCAAGAAAGCGGTGATTACCATTGGGCTCGGGACAATCACCTACAATCCTAAAGCCGTGGCCATTATCATGGCAGCGGGAGAAACCAAAGCCCATATCGTAGCCAATGCCCTAGAGAATCCTCCCACCATTCAAAATCCCGCCAGCTCTTTACAGAAACTTCCCAACGCCCGCTTTTTCCTGACCACTGGATCGAGCTCTAGACTAAAGGCGCGTCGACTTGCGAATCTGCTCGCCATGCCCTCGCCCAAACGTCGAGATTTGGAACGTTTAATCATTGATGGCGCGCTTGCGGAAACATCGCCAGATGTGAATCCGGCTATGCTGCGGACCTCGGCTCTGCAAGTTTCAAATCAAGATGTCCCCGAATGGAATCTGGCAGCCAAAATTGGGCGCACTTCCATTCCCAATCTATTGGAGACTGTCGCCGCATCCGTCAAAGCCAAATTTCAACGGGGCCGCGAAATGCCTGCGGATCAAATTTGGCTACATACGGCACCGCATCATGACGATATTGAATTGGCTTATTTTCCTGTCATCCATCACCTGGTTCGATCCGAACGGCATCAAAGTCATTTCTGTTATTTGACCAGTGGATTTACGGCTGTAACCAATGAATACCTTTTGACTCGACTCCATCAATTGGCTGATCTTTTGCATACAGGAGGATTGGGTCGAAAAATCCCAGTGGCCGATTTACGCCTTCCCGCTACCGGGCAGCAGGAAATCCACGGGTACCTCAAAGCCATTTCACAGCGCAACAAAGAAGCGGAAGAATACTTTACCGCGTGCCGCCTGTCTCGATTTGTATTTGAAAAGCGCGCGGACCTATCGGAGGCGGAGGCTCTGGACTATATCCGAACGCAAACCGCCCTTTTGGAAAATCTGGAGCCGGGCCAAGTCGATCCTGAATCCATCCAACATATGAAGGGTTGGATTAGAGAATGGGAAGCCGAACTGGTTTGGGCCCATTTTGGCCACGACCGTGACAATGTCCATCACTTAAGGCTTAAATTTTATACGGGCGAGATTTTCCCGGAAGATCCGGACTATCAACGGGATGTGGTGCCCATTCTAGAACTTTTGGAAAAAGTAAAACCCAATATCGTAACCGTGGCCATGGACCCGGAGGGAAGCGGTCCGGATACCCATTTCAAGGTTTTGATTGCCGTGGCCCGGGCATTGGAAGCGTATGTAAAAATCCATGGAGATACCGGCATCCGGGTATTTGGCTACCGTAACATCTGGTCGCGGTACCATATTTCTGAGGCGGATACTATTGTTCCCATTTCCTTGAACTCCTTCGCCGTGCTGGATAGCATGTTTAAAACCTGCTTTATCAGCCAAAGGACGGCATCCTTCCCAAGCCACGAACTGAACGGAACCTTCAGTAAATTGGCGCAGAAAATATGGGTGGAACAACACAACGATTTGAACAAACTGATGGGCCGGGATTTCTTCTATTCCAGCCCCAATCCCATGCTGCGTAGGGCCTATGGTGCCATTTATCTAAAAGATATGACCTACGCGGAATTCCGGGAAGAAATGGAACCGATGTACAAGTTTCTGGATTCCAAAAAAAGTTTGCTGTAAGGCACGCAAGTCATTCTAAAATCGGCCAGCAAAAATGTTCAGGGCATAAGTATCTTATACCCTGCTTGTTTTGATAACCTGATAACGAGGAGGGTGCCTTAGGGCCGCATATGAACTCAACAATTCGCATACAGCTTTCTGTAATGATGTTCTTGCAATTCTTTACTTGGGGCGCATGGTTCGTTACGCTGGGCCAATGTCTTGGTACCAATGGACTGGCTGATATCATAGGTAGCGCCTATGGTACTGCGCCGATAGCGGCCATTTTCGCTCCACTCTTTTTGGGAATTATTGCCGACCGCTTCTTTGCTTCCGAAAAGGTGATGGGCGCATTGCTGCTGATCGGCGGAGTGCTGATGTGCCTGGCACCGGGCTTTGCACAGGCTGGCAATGGCAAAATAGTTGCCCTGCTATTTACCGGACATATGATTTGTTTTATGCCCACCCTTGGCTTGGGAAACAATATCGTTTTCTCCAATGTTAGCGAACAGAACCTTTTTCCCAAGATTCGGGTATGGGGAACCATTGGGTGGATCGTTGCCGGATTGGTCACTGGGTTTCTAGGCTGGGGCGCTAAGTTCAATATTTTCTGGATGGCGGGAATTTGTTCCTTGATCCTGGGCGTATATTGTTTTTCCCTGCCGACCACGCCTCCTCCGGCCAAGGGCAAGCCGGTTAATCTTCGGGCTCTTTTCATGGTGGATGCCTTTTCCTTGCTTAAAAAACCGGCCTTCTTCGTGTTTATCCTCTGCTCCACTCTCATTTGCATACCGCTAGCCTATTACTATGCCTTAACCTCCAATTACCTCAGCAATTCCGGTTTCGTCGCGCCCGCATCCACAATGTCGCTCGGCCAAATGTCGGAAATTATTTTCATGATTCTCATCCCCCTCTTTCTGCGAAAACTGGGTGTGAAGTACATGATCCTTGTAGGAATGCTTGCCTGGATAACGCGTTATTTGTTATTCGCGTTTGGCGCGCCGGATCAAGTTGCCTGGATGTTGTTCCTAGCCATTATCCTGCACGGGGTATGCTACGACTTTTTCTTCGTCACTGGATTTATGTATACCGACCGCGTTTCCTCTAAGGATATCAAAGGCCAGTCCCAGAGCATGCTGGTTTTCTTTACGCAAGGGATTGGAATGTATTTCGGCTACAAAGTCGCTTTTACCCAGTTCGGTGCGGTAGCGCCCAATTACACAGCCTTGGATTCCGCAATCAAAGCTGCCCATCCTGAGGAATCGATTTCCTTTTTGCAATCTTTTGGCCGGATGTTTTCCGTGGAAAGGCTCACCGTGGATCCGGGAATTATTTCCACTGCCATGTCCAGCTGGAAAACATTCTGGATTATGCCGGCAATAATGGCGACAGCGATTGCCGTAGTCTTTTTTATTGGGTTCTGGGATAAAGAAAAAGCGGTTTAAAAAGAAAAGCTGCTTAAAAAGGGAAGGGGTATTCATGCGGCTGAGGGTACGGCGGATAGAGGGTTGAGTTCGAAAATGTTCTCCAGCCCTCTCAATTTTTCCAAATCGCGCCAAAACTTCGTGATATTGATCAACAACCTGATTCCGGAATCGTTTTAATTCTTACTTTTCAATCTATGCAATCCTTCAGATTTAGGGCATGGGCAATTTGCGTCCGCTTCGGGTTTTTTGTCGCCCTCTTAAAAATCGCAATTCCTACATATGCGATATACGGTTACCTATCAAACGGTGCTCTTGATAAGGCCGCTATCTCCAACGATTACTTCGAAGGAGACTTTCAAAAAGTTTTGCCGCCGCTTGAAAATTATCGAACAAACTTTCCCCAGACTGCCACAAAAGAGGACTCCGTATTTGTTTTTAAATACCTTTCGGTCATTTATTGTTCGAATCCCGCAACTAAGGCCAAAGGCGAGAGCTATATGGTAGCGTTGATCCGCTTGATGCCTGCAATCGAACTTCTGGATTTGTATGTCTCGGACAATATCCAAGCTATTTTTAAGAATGTTAAGGCTGATTACTACGCTCAGCAGGAGTATATACAGAAACATGACCAGTATGGGCGCGCTAAATTGCCAATTAAATCAAAAACCGGTAAAGGTAAAAGTAACCTTGTCTGGTGGACTGTTGGAGGCGTTGGAGTTGCAGCTGCCTTTGCGACAACGGCGTATTTTATATTTGAGCCGAAACCGGAGGCCAAAAAAAATATCGTTCCAGTTTGGCAAGGCGGAGTAGCTAAATAATGACAGGGCAGTTATGATTAAAAAATCTATTCTTCTTGTCTTTGGCATTATTATACTATGCATTTTATTTACAAATTGTAACAATGCAGCTCCCGATGCAATTACCGTTCTGCAAATTCACCTTGAGGATTCTCTTTCGATCCAAGCAGGAATATATGACTCAGTCCGCATTGACTTGACGGACAAAGACCATAAGATTTATAAGGAGAAAATATTTATTGGGCCCTACGATAAGCTGAAGGACAAGGTAATTCTCGAAAATATTGAACTTCCCTCAGATGCTCCGAAGCCTGTGCGAGTGGTAATTTCTGCTTACAAGGGAAAGATTAAACAAGCCGAATTTGTCATTCAAGTTTCAACAGAAAATATTGCAAAGGTCGAACCAACAACCTTTATACCACCCTTGGTGCCCAAGGACAGTATTATTAGCACTCCAATTGATACAACAAAACCAAAGGATACTACGAGCATTCCTAGCCATGGTCATGTTATATTGTCCAGCCATGAAATTGAACTATTCGAAGGCGGGGATTCGGCAATAGTTGCGGTAAAGTTGCCTTCTTCAGATTCTGGTAAGACTGTTGTAATATCGAGCACGAATGAGGAGGTTTTCATGGTAACAACGGGTAATCGTTTGTTTCCCAGGAAGGCGGGCCAGGCGTTCCTGATCGCCTTCGTTCTAGGATTCCCAGCAACCGGTGATACTGCCAGGGTTACTGTGGTAAAGGATCCTCCTGTAATTGAGGTTGGTAGTGATAGAAAAGTATCCTTGGATTCCTTAGTTTCCTTTCCCATTCATATTATCCAGCGGCATGGTACTGTTAAGTCCTTGAAATGGGATTTAGATGGAGACGGAAAATTCGAGGATTCTGCATCCAAGTCGGATACATCCTTGTTCCATACCTACAAGACTAAGGGAGAATTCACGGTCAAATTCTATGCTAGGGATTCTGAGGGAAATGAGACGATTAAGACCTTGAGAATTCAGGCCGGAATCCTTGCACCCTTTGTGGTTATCACAAAACCATCGGCTGACACGACTGTAAACTCAACTCCATTTCTAGTAGAATATTTGGCGGATGGCGTGATGAAGATAAAATCCGCAATGCTATCCGAAGGTAAAAACATTGTAACCATTAGCGAAACTAATCCGTTTGGGGTTGGAACCGATACGGTTATAATCAATTTGGATACCCGCGCGCCTGGGGCCCCTGTGTTTAGCATCCAAACTCCCGCATATTCCAAGAGCCGTAAACCTACTTGGAATTGGACCCAAAATTTAGCTGATAAGGGGAATGGAATATTTAAGATCACCTTAGATGGAACTAAGGATACAGTTATAACGACTTCGAAGAGTTTTACCCCAACTATTGACTTGAGCGATGGATCCCATTTCCTATCGATTAGTGAAAGGGACGATGCCGGTAATTGGTCTACAGCAGTTTCCCAGACCGTTTACGTCGATTTGATCAAACCTTTAATTGCAATAGAAAGTCCTTCCTCCCAGTTGTTTTTCACGACCGGTGAAAATGCCGTTGTAGTTTCCGGTTCTGCTAGTGATATAGGAGGAATTGTTGCCGTGACCTATTCGGTAGGTTCGAAGACAACTTCTGCCCTTGGAACGGACAAATGGAAAACTGGATCCATAAGCATCATTGACAATACCACAACCATGGTTGTCGTCTCAGTTGAAGATAAGGCGGGAAATACTGCGGCCGACACCATTCGTATTCTAAGCGACAAACGTGGTCCTGGAGTGACGATAATCCAGCCTAATGCTGTAATTTCATTTTTCACAACTACGGGAACGATTTCTATCAAAGGATCGGCAAGTGATTCCTCAGCGATCAAATACGTCAAGTATACCCTAGATGGGGCGACTATAGGCCAAGGGGATGCTATTGGGACAACGAATTGGCAGATTCCTTCTCTAAATGTGCTTTCAGGTGCAACGCAGCTGACAGTTACGGCGTATGATAGCCTCCTGAATCCAGGCAGCCTAATCCTGGACATTATCTACAAACCAAATATTTACTTGGTTGATGCTGGCGCGAAGGGCAAGAATACAGGTACAAACTGGGCCGATGCTTTTACTGACCTTCAGTCCGCACTTGCTATCAATATTGTGGGTGAGGTATGGGTCGCCAAGGGTATCTATAAGCCGACATCTGGTATAAATCGAAATATTTCTTTCGTCACTCAAGCTGGTGTCCACCTATACGGTGGATTTAAGGGAAATGAAACGGCCCGTCAACAAAGAGACTTGGCCAATAATAACTCGATTTTGAGCGGAGATATTGGCGCTTCAGTTGCGACCGATAATTCATATCACGTTGTGCGGGGTGCCAGCCCTTCAACAATTGATGGCTTCACAATTACTGCTGGATATGCGGAAGTTGCAGGCACCGAAAACGCAAAGGGTGCGGGCATTTATTCAAACGGTTTTTCCCCAAACATTCTGAACACTGTTGTCAGGAATAATTTTGCGATTGGCGATGGTGGGGGAATCTATTTCGTGAATAGTATTTCGCAAGTCATTAACTGTATTTTTGCTGATAATGAAGCCATGAATTCTGGCGGTGCGATTTCGATGACAGGTAATTCCTCCCCAGTGGTTCTTCAATCACTATTCATAAGGAATAAGACCACGAATGTCGGTGGAGCGATAGTAATTGGTGAAACGAGTAATTTAACATTGAAAAACTCCCTATTTTCAGTTAATGAGGCTGCATACGGAAAGAATATTGGGCTGAATGGCTCCTTGATACTCCAATACACAAATGCTGATTCCACTTGGAATGGTGGAGTAATGAAAATAGGAGTGGCTGCATCGGAAAATTTTTGGACTAAAAATTCCTACCAAGTTCCGATTTTTGTAGGCCCATCTGATTACCACTTGAAACCTGGTAGTCCAGGTATTGACGAAGGTATGGATGGACCTGAAATACCCAAGTTCGATATTACTGGAGAAATAAGACCGAAAGGAAATGGGATTGATCTGGGACCATATGAACAGTGATTGTAATTTTCATAGACTGAAATTGAGCCGACTAGTTGGGAGTGTCAATGGCCTTAAAAACGAGTGTATTGGTTCTGAATGTTGGCACACCTGATACTCCTTCCCCAGCCAAGGTGCGGACCTATTTGAAGGAATTCTTAAGCGATCCTCGGGTTATCGATATTTCCGCATTAGGCCGATGGCTGTTGCTCAATCTTTTTATCCTGCCTTTTCGCCCAAAGAAATCCGCCCAGGCCTATGCCAAAGTTTGGACCGCCGCTGGCTCTCCACTCCTTGAGTACACGCGTGCATTCACGGAAAAGCTCCGGGATCAACTTCCCACAACACATCGTGTGGAATTTGCCATGCGATATGGAAGTCCATCCATTCCCAGCACACTTCAAAAAATGTTGGCAGACGCTCCGGATGAATTGATTCTTCTTCCCATGTACCCGCAGTATTCATCAGCAGCGACAGGCTCAGCTTTGGAAAAAGTATTTTCTTTGGTCGGCAAGGCATGGAATGTTCCGGCCGTTCAGGTGATCGGTCCATTTTTTAAAAATCCCGGATTTTTAGATGCGATTGTTGCAACGGGAAAGCCTCTCATCCAATCCTTGGCGCCCGATCATATCCTATTCAGTTACCACGGCCTCCCGGAAAGGCAAATTCATAAAAGCCAAAATGTTGAGGGCCATTGTCTTAAACCGAATGATACATGCTGCGCCGTTCTCTCCGACCAGAATTCATATTGTTATCGAGCACAATGTTTTGAAACGACGCGGCAATTGGTCAACCGTTTGGGCCTGGAGCCTGGAAGTTATACCACCTGCTTTCAATCCCGACTTGGCCGTACCCCTTGGATCAAACCCTACACGGATATTCAAATCCAAGCATTGGCGAAACAGGGCAAAAAAAGGATTCTCGTTTTTTCCCCGTCCTTTGTGGCGGATTGTCTGGAAACCTTAGAGGAAATTTCGATTCGAGGATTGGCGTCATTTGTAGAAGCGGGTGGGGAACAACTCGTTCTGGTGCCTTCACTGAACAGTTCGGATGCTTGGGTTAAGACGGCGGCAGAATTGGTCCTTAATTCCACAAAGGAAAAATTGTCCTCGCCGTGATTTAATTTGGAATGCTTGATTGCATTGAATGTTTCTCTCCAACTAATCGCTGTAGAATGAATTAGCCCCTTGGCCTCCTGTTAACCCTTTCAGGGCTTGAGCCACTTTGCGACCTCGATGGAATCGAGTATTTCATCTTTAACCATAAGACTGTCCTTGTAAACGTCCCGGAAAACGGTGGCATCCGTTTTGTCCTTGCCGCTGGGAAATAGAATCCACTCCCCATTGCCGTTTACAATTTGACCTGCCTGTTTTCCGTTGGGGGCCCATGATTCGGCTTGGATGTACTTGGTTTTAAAAACGTTCTTGTTTTTGGGTTCGTACTTGGTGACATAGTGAATCCGGGGCTTACCGTTTTGATAATACTCTGTCCCG
>JAYUHW010000114.1:0-3200 GCA_043766615.1 Fibrobacteria bacterium
TCCCTTCCATGCGGAAGAGGAAGTCATGCGCCATATCCGTTTTGTGAGAGAAGCTTTCAAATACGTAAAGAGCGTCCGCATCAGCTGGTCGGATTATGGTTTGGCCCATGTGGAAAGCTTCTACTCCCGTGGCGATCGTAAACTTGCTCCGCTTATTTATGCAGCGTATAAAAAGGATATGATTTTCGAGTCTTTTACCGAGCATTTCAATTATGCCGGCTGGAAGGAAATTTGGACCGAGCACGGCTATGACCAAGCACGCATCTTTGGTGAACGAGGCTTGGACGAAGTTTTTCCATGGGATTTCATTCATGCAGGCGCCAACAAGGGCTTTCTTAAAAACGAATACAAAAAAATGCTCAAGGAGGATAGCGCACCGGTTCCAGATTGCAAATGGGGCGATTGTCAGAAATGCGGCATTCCTGGAAATGGTCTGGACACAAAACTGTCTCCACTGCCTGAGGTCTATCAGGCTAAAAGCCGTACGCCGGAAGAAATCCGCGCATTGGCCAATTCCCGCAAAGACCGTCGTTCCGGAGTATTCGCCTATCACCTGACTTATCGAAAAACGGGACTGTCCCGCTACATCGCCCATCAGAATACCATGGATATTTTTGAGAGGGCTTTCCGACGCCAGAAAATGAAATTGAATTATTCAGAAGGTTTTAACCGTCGGCCCATCATCAAGAATACCGGCGCTTTGCCGCTGGGATTGGAATCCCGAAAGGAACTGCTGGTACTGGAAATGCGCGAACGATTGGCGGGCGATTTGCGTCAGCAATGCGAGCGGCTTTCTGCTATGCTACCCGATGGCATGGATGTGCTCAGCATCAGGGAAGTTTCCAAATCAAAAATGCCGTATACGGCTGCCGTCGAATACCGGTCCGGGGACTTTCCAGGCGGCTTGCCTGTCCTGGAGGCAGGGCTGGAACGGTACACGGGGGAAACGTACCGCCGGATCCATAAAAATCGAGAAAAAGATGTCGACATTTCCGAGGAGATGGAATCGGTTTGGATGGAGTCTGGAGAATTGTGTGTCCGCATCAGAACGCGTCCCAGTGGCTCCAGCATCAGTCCGTACCTGGCATTCGCAGGGCTGCTGGAATTGGATGCTGAATTGTTGAGAAGTATGCCCATTTATAAGCATGATTTTACCCTGGAAGAAAAGGTTGCAGTAGCATGAGTGATGCGTGGGAATCGGATGAGAATATGGATTCGGGAATCGATCCCACTCCCCCTGAAAATATTCCTGAAAGCTTAGAGCGTTTAGACGCATTGCTTGCGGCCACCCAAGATGAAGAAAAAATTCGCGCGGGTATGGGCATTCGACTTGCTTTGGGAATGGCGATGGAATTAAAAAGGGGACTGCCGTTAGGTTCAGATACAGCCGACCTGGTAGAGGGCTGGCTGCTGACCTATGGCAAGGATTCCGTGGATGCTGCCGTGGTCATTGCCCGTCAGTTTTTGGTTAAACCCGAAGAAATGCGTAAGACTTTGGGACGCCGATTAGGATTGGGAGATGCGGAGTAATGGAAAGGTATGCGTCCATTGATATCGGTTCCAATTCGGCGATACTGCTGATTGCCGAATACGATGGATCTCAAGTGGTCCCCGTACAGCAAAAAATTGCAGTACCACGTCTGGGTCGTAACTTGCAGCGTACGGGGCTGATTTCGGAAGATTCCTTTCAGGCTTTACTGCAGGCCTTAATCGGCTTCCAGCTGGAAATCGAAAATTTTGGTGCAACTTTGACGGGAGTGGTGGCTACGCAGGCTTTTCGAACTGCCGGGAATGGCGCTGCCCTCCTGGAAAAATTATCCACGCTGCTGGGCCTAAGTGTGCGCGTTTTGTCCGGCCAGGAAGAATCGGATTTGAGCTATGCGGCGGTTGCGAATCGATATGCGCAAGCCAATTTGGCCGTGCTCGATATTGGCGGCGGGAGCATAGAATTGCAGCATGGCGGGAAAAGTTGGTCTTTGCCCCTTGGTGCCGTGAGTTTAATGGAGGCAGTTGGAAAGAATCCTGAGGAATGCAGGCAGCGATCCTTGCACGCCTTTGATTCCGAATTGGGCAACAGGCTCGTTCCCATGGAGCTGGTTGTAGTGGGAGGCACAGCTGTGGCTTTGGCCATGTTGGAGCTCAAATTGCCGGTATTTGATTCGATTGCCTTGGAAGGTCTGTCGTTGAGTTTGAACCAAGTTACGGCTAAAATAGACTTGCTCGGAAAATTATCTGCCACCGAATATGCTGCCCTACCAGGTATGGATCTTGGTCGCATGGATATTTTAATACCAGGGCTTTGCCTTCTGGAAAGTTTTCTCAAAAAAGCGGCTTGTTCACAGTTTACCGTTTCTGACCGAGGCGTCCGTTATGGGGTTATACTTGAATGGCTTGGGCAACATACTTCCCAAAATAGGCCGGTACTTCTATGAGCGATGGTTCCATGCGTATAAACAGGTATTTGGCCCTTTGCGGCCTAGGCAGCAGGCGTAATGTCGAGGCATTAATTCGTGAAGGTGCAGTGAAAGTCGATGGCGAAACCGTTACGAATCTTTCCTGTCGCATTGAAGAGGGCCAAAAAGTCGAAGTGCATTCCAGGCCGGCCAAGCCCCCGCAAGAACATGAATACATTCTTTTCCATAAACCTGCCGGTTACCTCTGTTCGGCCACAGATCCTTTCGGTAGACCTACCATATATGACATTCTTCCCCTTGAATTCCGAAAACTCCATTATGTAGGACGATTGGATTTCAATAGTAGAGGATTGATCGTTCTCACCAATGATGGTGGATTGACGCATGACCTTTTGCATCCGAGTCGCGAAGTGCCGAGAACCTATAAGGTTTGGACGCGTAAGCCATTGGATCCGATTGAAATGGAAAAATTGCGATCGGGTATGGATATTGGGCCGGGTGATTTGGCTGTGCCTGTTTCGGTGAAAGCCGTGGACGATCACTTTGAAATGGTCCTTCGTGAGGGAAAAAATCGCGAAATCCGGCGAATGCTGGAAGTCTTAGGCCATAAAGTGGTAGACTTGCAGCGGATACGTTTCGGAGGTTTGAGTCTGGGCGATGTGCCCGAATCCGGTTACCGGAGACTTGATGAAGCCGAAGCAGCTCGGTTGCATGGAGAAAAAACAATATAAAGCGCTTATAGTTCTTTGGGCCATTCCCGGCCTGGTTTTTTCCGCTGCCATACCT
>JAYUHW010000115.1:0-2733 GCA_043766615.1 Fibrobacteria bacterium
CCAAAGGATTTGAGTATTGAAGTCGTCAAAACCACATTGCGAATGGTGCTGAATCCAAGGATGACAATTGCCTGAGTGATGGTGCTGATGCGCCCCGGAAAGCCGTAAAAAGCGGAATTCACCAGTTTTAGCACCTTTGAAGCCAGAGCTGGATCCGTGGCAATGGCGCGACCGAGCTCTTCAGCCGAAGTGTGTGGGTCCTGCATCAGGCGGGTTATGGTTGCCATCATGACAGGCAAGGTCGGCAGATCCGTTATTTTCTGGACTAGCAGCTTTAATTCGTTGGATTCCGAGTTCAAATTGCCGTCCTTTAGCCTAGGCTATTTTATCTCCCAGCAGGGCAGACAAGCAACAAGAAATATGCGACAATCAGATAGAAACCGGTTTTAAGGAGCACTTTTGGGTTTTATCGTCCGGGCCGCCATACTCTTCTTGCCAGGCGTGGCAGCCGCTGAGGCTTCCCACGAAGTACTGCAAGCTTTAGGCAGCGGGTTCGGTAAATTTACACCGTTGGGATTGGGGCTTGCCGGGTTCAGTTTGATTAGCATCATGGCCATTATCGTGGCCTGGGAAATCCTCCGTTCCGACAAAGGACATCGCGAAAAAATCGACATCGGCTGGCAGTACTTTGCTGAGATGGCCTTACAGAAGCGAATTACTCCTCAGGAAACGGATCTGCTGAAACGAATGGTCGAGTCTGGTGGGGTCAGCAGCGCGGACATGGTCTTCGACTCCTCTTTTATTTATGAAGATGCTGTTGAATCCTTTCTCAAGTTTAACGCCGCCAAGTTTGAAAAGGACGAAACCCAATATGCCTTGATGCGGGGTTTGAGAGTAAAGCTGGGTTATTCGCAGTTGCCTTCAGAAATCCCCGTCAATAGCACACGGCAATTGGAAATTGGCATGCCAATAACCATAACGGATAGCGAAGGACACATTCACAAAGGACGCATCTCGGAAGTTCAGGAGAAACAATGGATGGTGAGCTTGGAAACCAACCTGCCTCCAACGATTGCTGTAGGGGCTTCCATTGAGATTTCCATTTTACGATCCGGAGACGGCGAATACCTATCGAACTTGGCTGTTTTGGCAACGCGGCTTGGGGCAAACCTCATTTATTTACCTCACACGCGCGCATTGGAGCGAAAACAAATGCGAAACTGGGTTCGCATCGATGTCAATATCCCCTGCCGCGTAACGGTCATGGGGAAGCCGGAGGACTGGAAAGAAGGCATGCCGGGTCCCGTTGGACCTCATTTAGGCATGGTCTTGGAAGGCAGGCTCATCGATCTGAGTGGAGGCGGTGCCTGCGCACGATTCGCATCGCCCATTCCCCAAGGCCATCGGCTATCCCTCAACTTCGATTTGCCGGGAACCTCTTTACGCGGCATCCAAAGCGAAGTCATGCGCATGGTAACGGTGGTTCGTTCCAGTCGGGAAGATTTTGAGCATAACCTTAAATTTCGGGGAATGGAAACGGCCTCCCAGGAGAAAATTGTGCGTTATGTTTTCGAGAAGCAAAGGATCGACTCCCAACTACGGGGACCGATCAAGATTCCCTAAGTTTCTCCGAATCTCAACTTCTTTCCCTCTTCCTGCGTTGAATTTTAGAACTTGTGGATGCTATAATTACACTGTTGAGAAAATTCAGGTCAAATTGAGGATATTCAGGTACATGCGGAGCCGGGGGCGATAGCATTGGGCTTTAAAGAAAAAGTGATGAGTATGATCCAAGGCGAGCCTACATCGGTGGGCATCGATATTGGAAATTACAGTATCAAAATTGCGCGCATGGTACACCGCCCTACGGGACCTGTACTACTGGGCGCGGGCATTCACGTGCTTAAGCCCGACACTATTGTGAGCGGTGAAATCAAGAATCGCGATGAGCTATTACAGGGCTTGACGTCATTGGTACATCGCACGGACCCTACGGGGAAGATCAAAAATGTAATCTTGTCCTTATCCTGGTCTTATGGCGTCATTGCGGATCGCATTAAGCTCAAATCAAGCAATACCGAATCCGATGAAGAAGTCATCTTGATGGAAGCTGGGCAACGCAGCCCATTTGATGTCGACAATATCACGCTCGATTATAAAATTTTGCATAAATATATTGAAACCGATGAAATGGAAGTCTTGTTGGTGGCGGCCAAATTGCAGGTCATGCAATCCTACATCGACCTACTTTATGAAGCGGGTTTGCGCCCCGTAGTCATTGACGTGGATGCCTTTGCCGTGACAAACGCCTATTTGCTTTCCGCTGCGCCGGAAGATAGTGAAAAGGTCGTCTCACTCATTAATATAGGTGAGCACCTTACCAACCTAACTTTCTTAAAAAATGGAACGTATCATTCCACTCGTGACATCGCCACCGCTTGCGACTTCTTTATCAAAACCATTATGAAGAACCTGAAGGTTGAACGCGAAGAAGCGTCTCAAATCTTGCGGGGCAAGAATCTGGAAAAATACAACGCAGCCACTTTGACAAGGGCCCTAGAATTTTCCGCCGAGGAACTTTCCGTAGGCATTGATCTGGCCTTCAGTTATTTTCAATCCTCCGAGAATAATCTTAAAGTTGAAAAGATGGTTCTTTGCGGCGGAGGCGCGACCATCGCAAATTTGGCTGGACTCCTGGCCAAGCGGCACAATGTGGAAGTGGAAATAACCAATCCCTTGCAGCATATCGCCTATGACGAGAAGAAATTCAGTGGGCCGATTCCCGAGAATATC
>JAYUHW010000116.1:0-1704 GCA_043766615.1 Fibrobacteria bacterium
CCGTTTGTTCCGGTTACCGCCACACTTAGCATGCTATCGGCCGGACGTCCATAGCGCACACTTAAAAGCGTTCCGACTCGGGCTCGCAACCCAGGATAGGAAATTATTTGCGCTCCAGGACCAGGTTCAGTGGTGCCATCGAGCGCTGGGTGCGTTTTTCCTTCAGTCAGCACCGCTACGGCCCCACTGGATATAGCTGCGCTTACATATTTGGAACCATCTTCATGGGCCCCTTTAAGAGCCAGAAAAAGATCGCCTTGGCGAACCTTGCGGGAGTCCAAGCATACGGAATGGATTTCCGGATCCGCCTGGAATTGGACCGATACCCCTGCTTCGCGCAGTAATTCAGAGAGCCGCATATCAGCCCACCCAACCTAGCGTAAGCTGGCATTTCTCGCCCTGGCGTATGGGAGTCCCGCTGGCCGGTTCTTGATGAATAATTCTGCCATTGCCTGTGTATTCCACATCTACCCCTAAGTCCTTGAGCTTGAGCATGGCATCGCGCAAGGTCTTATTAGTCAAGTCCGGCATCACTCTATTATTCAAAAATCCCAAAGACAGGGTTACCGTTTGACCAGCTGCCACTCTAGTGCCAGGTAAGGGAACTTGGCCGACAACCATATCCCCGCTGCCTTGGGTTTGCACCACATGCCGATTGTTGGAGAGGAGCTTGGTCGCATCAACGATACGGTAACCTTGAAGATCCGGGACAAGAATGGAATCACCCGCAATTTGCAAGGACTTTTTGGCTTTTTGCGCCAAAGGATAATCCGGATTTGCCAGCAATCGATCCACAATCTCACGAAAAATGGGTGCTGCACTTTGGCCACCATATTTCAGCTGCGAAGGTTCATCAACCACAACAAGACAAACCAATTCGGGGTGATCCACTGGGGCCATACCGATAAAAGAAGAGTTGAATAAACCATGAACATAACGGCCTGTGACCGGATCGATTTTTTCCGCCGTACCGGTTTTTCCCGCCAGCGTTATGCGATCCGTACGAATATCGGCGGCGGTACCGTATTCGACAACTGCGGTTAACATGGATTTAACCACCGTGGCAGTGCTTTCGGACATAACCCGGCGAACGGTTTTTGGCTGCACCTCCTCTACTGTGTGGCCAGTTGCATCCGACCAGCCTCTCACCATGCGAGGCCTCATCAACAATCCCCCGTTTGCAATTGCCGAAAATGCCATGGCCACTTGAATGGGAGTCGCGGAAATTTCATGACCAAAAGCGATAGTCATCTGAGTTCGATTGCTCCAAGCCTCTACGGATTTGAGCGCACCGCTTTCTTCCGCCGGCAAACCAACTCCGGACTTCATCCCAAATCCAAACGAACGTATGTACTTGTAAAAAGTTTCGGCTTTGAGGCGGGTCGAAGCTTTGGCAAAACAAATATTGCTGGAATAGGCCATAGCATCGGTGAAACTGATTCTTCCGCGAGGATGCGTATCCTTGATGGTTTGATTAGCCAACTGATACACCCCATTCTCACCATCCAGCGTGTCTTGGGTGCGTATTAATTTTTCTTCGAGCAAAGCAGTTGCGGTTATGGCCTTGAAAGTGGAACCGGGCTCGTACACTTTCACAACGGCCTGATTTTTCCAGGCATCTTTGTCTTCCCCATCGCGGGTATTAGGGTTGTAAAAGGGATAGTTGGCCATGGCAAGAATATCGCCGGAGTACGGTTCGACGAC
>JAYUHW010000117.1:0-4460 GCA_043766615.1 Fibrobacteria bacterium
GATATTCTCACCTTGGTGGAATCCATTTTGGAGGATCCGGACCAAGTACTGCGGCGACAATTGGATAAATTAAAAACCGAAAGAATGACGGAACTCAAAGCTCAGGGCGTGGAATTCGATCAACGGGTAGCGGAACTCGATGCCATGGAATACCCCAAACCCTTACGCGAGTTCGTGTATAGCAGCTTCAATGCCTTTTCCGAAAAGCATCCATGGGTGGGCAATGAAAATATCCGGCCCAAATCAATTGCCCGGGAAATGATGGAGGGGTTTTTCACCTTTTCAAATTATGTGAAAGGCTACGCCCTCGAGCGGTCTGAAGGCCTGTTGTTGCGATACTTAAACAGCGTTTACAAAGTCCTTGCCAATACTGTGCCAGCGGCTGCCAAGACGGATGCTGTCCGCGAAATGGAAGAATTCTTTGGTGAAATGCTCAAACGCGTAGACTCCAGTTTGTTGGAAGAATGGCAAAAACTTCAGAATCCAGATTTTCAGCCAATTGATGAGAGCGAACTTAAGCCACCTGGAGGGGAAGCCGCGAATACCGCTGATATAGATGTAACCGCCGATACTATGGTTTTTACGACGGAAATTCGCGCCCGCATTTTCAGCTTTTTAGCTGCCTTATCCCGTAGCGAATATGACAATGCCCTAGACGCGTTGACGGAGGGATTGGAGGAGGTCGGCCTATTAGAAGATGACCAGGCTGTTCCCTGGACCGCAGATCGTCTTCGCAATTTAATGGCCGAGTACCGACCTGAACACGGTGTATTCCGTTTGGATCCGGAAGGTCGGGCTACACGACATACCCTGGTTAATCGAGAACCAGTTGGGGAAGATTCTGTGGCTGAATTCTGGGAAGTGCGGCAGATGCTTCAGGATCATGAAGGCCAGAATGATTGGGCCGTTGATTTTTCGGTAGACTTAACCGCGTCCCGTTTGTTGCGCATACCCGTTTTAAGGTTGGCTCGAATGGGAGAAATGCAAACCGGCCCCTAAAAACAGCCTTTGCCGCCCTAAAATCGGAATCCTATCTTTAGAGGCATGTTCAAATTAAAATTGATTGGCATTGTGATCCTTCTGGGACTTTTTGGCGGGGCTTGGATTTATTTTACTGGAAATTACAGCGACGGTTTTAGAGCCGGAACAGTAATGAAGCTCAGCCGCAAAGGCTATATTTTCAAAACATACGAAGGCCAATTGAACCTGGGTATGATTTTAAATCAAGACCCAAGTCACCAAGTATCCGTGAACAATATTTGGGAGTTTTCGGTACGTGCCAAAGACCGAGCCGTGGTCGACTCGTTGGAAAAAGCCATGACCACGGGTCAACGCGTTCGACTTCACTATGAGGAGAAGTACCAGGCATTACCCTGGATGGGGGAGACGCGCTATTTCATCTACAAAGTAGAAACAGCGCCTCTTGCTATTCCTTAATCCTTAATAAACGCCGCCAACAAAGCGAACCTGTACATACCATTCGGAAGGCCGGGACATCACATCAAAGAGCTCGCCGCCGCCTTCATCTGACATTTTAGTATGGTCGGTACCGAATTGGCCGACGATTCCAAAGCCTTTGAAAGATTTCTTGGCCGCAACGACCCATTTCCAATCGTCTTTTGTACGACGTGCGTCGTCCCACAAGGTTTCCACTTCGCCCTTATGCGTTCCTGGCTGTGGCAAATTTAAATAGGCTCTTGTGTCATAACTGGGCACTTCTTTGCTGCCGAAATGTTCGGCTTCAATGCTCAGGAAGTCCAAATAATTCATGGTCGGAATATTAACCCCGAACATAATGGGAATGCGCTCAGATCGTTTTTCGTAAAATCCGGGATAATTTTTCAGACCAAGTACCGCTGCTTCAGCGTAGATTTTGCCCGCATCTTTCCCCAAAGGGTTGTTATTGCCAAAAATGCCCATTGGATTCAAGGTAATCCGGCCAGTGACGATTGTTCCTGCAAAGCTAAAATGGGTGTTGGTGCCATGTAATTCAGGGTAGAGATCTCCTGCTCCACCTGCATCCGGAGTCAAGTCAGACATCGCTTTATTGAATTGGGCTTTAGTTGCCATGCCCGAAATGCCACCACCACTGGCTTTTACTTGATTGACAGAAACATTGCCGGAAGTGTCTGTAACCGTGACAATGGCGGAGTCCTTTCCTGTCATGGGCTTAATCGAAACAGTTTTGATTACAGTGCCGCTGGCATTATGGATAAGTGTACTGTCCTGGAAGGGCGCGAATTTATAGGTGTTATCAAATAATCCTGCACCTTGACTTGCGCCACCTTTTGGCGTGGTGCGGCTGGGTCGTACCGGAATAATGGAGCGGGCGTTTATACCGGCGCCGAACTCAACAATATTCATAACTTTGTAGCTAGCTGAGTAAGCGAGGGAGATATCAAAATAGGGATAGTTCCGGACATCGCTCAAGATAAATGCGTTATTTTTAAAGTTTCCATCCAAAAAATCCGCCTTGGCATGTAAGCCAAATATTTGCGCCTGCGCATAATCAAATTTTGTAAAAAGCAAAGTGGGGTAGATCATGGAACGGAAGATGTAATCGCCAAAAACCTTGGTATCGGGGTTATCCTTATAAATAAACAATCCAAAATCAAGGAGTGCAAGCGGTGATTCGGGAGCGCCAAAACTCCACGTTCCCTTACCTTCTTCCATATAAATATCGTATTTCATTTTCTGTTTGAGCTCACCAGTTGCAACTCCAGGAGTAATTGGAAAATTGCTATGGCTACGGAGTTCAGGATTAATGGCCAACGAAAAATGTTCAGTTGGATTCGCAGTAAGACGTAATCCACCGATAAAATCGCCGAATGGTTCGGACGACCATTTCTTCAAGCCCACATCAACCGTTTCATTGATATAGCCACCATCAATGATGTAATAGCCAGTAGTTTTAATGTTTAGGTCGGTGGTGTCTTTGGTAGGCGTTGCCGCTACTACTGAACACGTTGCAAGTATGGAAAGCACTAATTCCCTGTGCATTATTTTCTCCTGTTCCGAAAAACGGTTTCGGGTTAATTTTGAGGGACAAAAGTAAATTATTTTAAGGAATACTGCATTTCCAAACAGTTAACGGCAAAATTGGGTTACCAAAATGGCAACGATTTTTTTTATCCCCTAGAAAAAGGCCAACAGGATCACTACATTGGTGAATAGATTATGGGTTGGGGTGCTATACAAGCCCTCGACCGCGATTAAAACACAGTGCATGACATGATTGGGGAAATAATGGAATCTAAAAGGGCAGTAACGAGAAAAGCATTTTTGGGTATGGCATTGTTGGTATTCCTATCCTTGGAAGCCTTCGGTCAAACCAATCGAGGTATGGTAACCTTGGGAAGTTTTGTTCGCCCTGGAACAATTGAAGGCGGAGCAGGTATTTGGGGATATACTGGAACCAATGGTCACGAGTATGCTTTGGGTTGCTTGCAGAATCCCGGCGGCCTTAGCATTATCGACATTACCAATCCTGCTGCGCCCGTGGAAGTGAGTTTCATTCCTTCAACGGGAAATTCCGTTTGGCAGGAAGTAAACGGATACCGCAATTACGCATATAAAGTATCCCAGGAAAATAGTGACGGTCTGCAAATCATTGACTTGGCTCCATTAAACCAAGGTAAACCAGCTAAACTTGTCAGCAGCTCCACCCTTCGATTCAAAGTTGCACATACCATTTTTGTCGATTCCACCACCTCGCCAGCTCGTCTGTTTGTCACATATGGATCTGCTGCTGGAGTTATGATTTTTACCCTTGCGGATCCGGAGAATCCAGTTTATGTAACGACAATCGCTGGTGAAACGCACGATATGTTTGCCCGTGGGGATCGGTTGTATGCTTCGAATCAGTATCAATCCAAAGTCACTACCTGGAACCTGACCAATCTTTCTGCACCCTTAAAAGTGTCCATCATCGATTTTAACGCCTACGATATCAGCATTGGTGAACCCCCGCACAGCATTTCACATAATGCTTGGCCTTCAGATGACAATAAAACACTTTATACCACCGAAGAGACTGTAGGATGCAGCCTAAAAGCTTGGGACATTTCAAGTGCCTCCATGACCAAACCACCAACGCTTCGCACCAAGTATCCCAGCTTACCGGGAATTATCAGCCACAATTGCTATGTCAAAGGGAACCTACTCTTTAATGCCCATTACTCAGCAGGTTTGCGCGTCATTGATATTTCTGACCCCAGCAAAATGCCCGAAATTGCATACAGCCGTCACAGCACATCCACAAAGCTCTTCAGTGGAACGTGGGGCTGCTATCCCTGGTTCAAGTCCGGATTGATTGTTCACGGTGATTTTGATGCAGGTATTTATATTGAAAAACTGGACGCTTCCGTTTCCGCCAAGTACCCTAATCCGGAAGATTCCCGCTTCTCAATAGCCTCCATGCCGAATAACGTCCTAAATTTGCGTCTATCCAAAACTGGGCC
>JAYUHW010000118.1:0-2359 GCA_043766615.1 Fibrobacteria bacterium
AGGGGCTTTAATTTCTGCAGTTTAATAGCCGCGATAGCCTCGATAGTCGCGAGCGTGTGTGCGCCTGGCACGGGATCTTTGAGGCGTAGCCACGTGCGCGGAGCATAATGACCGAGCAATTGTCCCGGCGCCAGCGGCTTTTCCGGTAGCGGTCCGGCTACCGAAATGGGACCAATCAAGGCTTCTATTTCTTCTCTGGGTAATCCCCCGGCGCGCAGTAACACCGGTGTTTCGGAGGCAAGGGTTAGAATCGTCGACTCCACTCCAATATTGCACGGGCCACCATCCAGAACCATTTCAATACCGCTATCAAAATGGCCCTGTACATGAACGGCTGTGGTGGGGCTCAGTCTGCCAAAGGGATTGGCGCTGGGAGCGGCCACGGGAATTCCGGCTAGTTTCAGTAACTTTAATGCTACGGGATGGGCGGGCATGCGGATAGCAACGGTGGGCAAACCGGAAGTGGCCAAATCCGGAACCCCCGCTTTTTTCGGCAATACCAAGGTGAGGGGGCCAGGCCAGAATGCGTCCATCAACTTTTCCGCACGTGCGTCCGGAGTCTGACATAAGGTGGTGAGCAAAGCACGATCCGCGATATGGACGATTAAGGGATCAAAAAAGGGACGTTGTTTGACTTCAAAGATCTGCGCTAGGGCATTGGGATTCATGGCGTCGCCGCCTAAGCCATATACCGTTTCAGTGGGGAATGCGACCAGTCGACCCTTTCTTAGGGCCGTAGCGGCAACGCGCAAATTTTCTTCAGTGGGGGAAAGTAGGGCAATCACCCTGGGAAAAATACTAACAAGGCTGCTTGCTAGAGAAGCATATTCGTAATTCGTTCGGCAATGGCTTCCACCATATGGCTGTCCATTTTGTAATTACCTGTGGAGACCAGCGCCTTTAATCTTTCCACTTTCATCCCTTGTTCTTTTTCGAATTCCGAGGTGGAAATATCCGGATGGGCATAGCTTTCCGCTACCCGGCTAAGTTCAACCTCATCATGAGGCGTGGACAATGCCGATTGGGCTTTTACGCCTTTGATGTCCTTGGAATTCTTTGGAGTCACGTTCCGTTGCTGTATCAGTCTTGCGATTTCGTTTACAATGTCTGTGCTCATCATGTTTCACCTTCTTGCTTGCATCGATATGTTCTATCTATGAAGTCATATACCCCCGCTAGTGCTACTCTGTTCATCGACCTGTGCGGGGGGGCACTTTAACTATTTGCCGGGGTGGCAAAACAAAAAGAACTGCGGAATCAGCACTCTCTCCCTAATACCTCAAAAAATCCGAAGATTACCTTTTCTTTACTGCATCCCGTGGTGCCCGTAGAGGGTTTGGAGATCTTTACGTGAAAAAGGTGCACCCCCTTTGATAGCCAGTCCAGATTTCAAAAGGCTGATAGCCAATTCTTTGGCTTGGCGGTCAAACCAATATTTCCCTAAAAATTGCAAGGCTTGGATTTTTAAGAGTTGGAAATCGATGGGGATGAACGTGCCGGTTTCATTGAAGTCCAACAGGCGCTCAAACCAAATGCGAGCCTCCTCTCCATGTCCCAAGGCAGATTCGACTTGGGCTTTGACAAGCACAGCCTCTGCGCTAGGGGACGATTTGGATGTTTCAGGATCGAGTCTGGCCAGAGCTTCCGTGTATTTACCCAGGCAGGCCAATGCAGCGGCGGCTTTGGCTGGAACGGCGGCTGCGATATGCGGGTTATTTCCCTTGGCGAGTGCCAATTCCCCAGCTTTAAGAAACCACTGCACCGCTTCAGCATGCAGACCCAGGTCCGCGCAAGCATTGGCCAAGGTAAAGTAGGTGACTGGTGTGATACCCTCTCCAGATTGTATCTGGGATTCTAGAATGGTTTTGTTGCGAATTTGTTTGGCGCGTGACGTTTCCGGGTCTGCATAGCCGGTATGTAGAATACGGATATCCGTATATTCGATAGGGATGTTGGCTGCTTCCAAGGCCGGAAGAATCTGCTCATGTACCGGAGCGCGAAAACGCAACTCTGGGCGGTTGGGGAAAATCCGGATTTGGTTGAAAACGCTTCCCGTTTTACCGCCATCAGAACTGTTTTTTACCATTAGTCCATAAGCTCGTGGCTTCGCACCGGGATCCGCTTCAACCAGTTTGCGTATGGCTATCTTGTCCACTTCAAGTAGGCGATCGTCTGCATCCAACCAAACAATCCACTGCCCCTTGGCTTCGGCCAAAGAAAGGTTGCGGGCTAGGCTGAAATCGCCTTGCCAATTCGACTGAATGACCTTGGCACCGAAGGACCTTGCGATGTCTTGTGTCCCGTCCGATGACCCCGTGTCCACGATAATGATCTCGTCCGCCAACCCTTGTGCCGAGGC
>JAYUHW010000119.1:0-19481 GCA_043766615.1 Fibrobacteria bacterium
GCGGCAATCAAGTGGCCATGATCGATTTCGAAGAAGCCAAAGACAAAATCATGATTGGTTCGGAGCGGCTGTCGCGCATTATTACTGATGAAGAGAAAAAGACCACGGCCTATCATGAAGCAGGACATGCCATCATATCCCTGCAGGTCAAGTATTCCGATCCCTTACATAAAATCACCATCATTCCCCGGGGCCGGGCCTTGGGCATCACCTTCCAGCTGCCGGAAAAGGACATGTACACGGTCGATTCGCGATTCATCCTTGATAAAATCGCCATTCTTATGGGTGGACGCGGCGCGGAGTTGCTCCTGTTTGATCAGAAAAATACTGGCGCTTCAAACGATATCGAACGAGCCACGGAGTTGGCGCGCAAATATGTTTGTGAATGGGGCATGTCGGAGTTGGGCCCGCTTTCCTATGGCAAGAAACAGGAAGAAATCTTCCTAGGCAGGGAAATCAGCCAGCACCGCGATTATTCCGAGGCAACCGCGATTCTTATCGACCAGGAAGTCCGAAAAATAGTGGAAGGCCAGATGCAGAGGGTGATGGACTTGCTTACTGAACACAAGCAAAAGCTCATCAATTTGGCCGAAGCCTTGCTTGAACATGAAGTGCTGGAAACGGAAGAGATCCTGAAAGCGGTGGGCGGGGAACTGCTTACCGATACGCGCAAGAGTCGTTCGTATCTAAAAAAACATAACGAATCCCCCGTGGTACCGGGTGTAGACGCGACGTCGACTTCGTCCACTTCTGGAGCCGCTACAGCGACACCGGGAACCACTACGGCAACGCCTGGCACTGATGACCCACCTACTCCGCCTGCGCATAAGGGCGGTCGATTCGATTCCACAGTGTGAGCATTAGCGCCGATTCCTCCTGGGGCCGGCCTTTGGTTTCCACCCCGCTTCGTCCCTGGCGAGCCGGACGCTTCCTGCTGGGTGGCAACCGGCCCTTGCTCATGGGTATCCTCAATGTTACTCCGGACTCCTTCCATGATGGAGGATGTCATGCGACTCTGGATCTGGCGCTTAAGCATGCGGAAGCACTGTTGGCGGCAGGCGCCGACATCCTGGACATAGGCGGCGAGTCTTCTCGTCCGGGAGCCGAATCCGTGGACGAAGCGGAGGAACTGGCTCGCACGCAGCCTGTAGTCGCAGGTATTGTCAAGCGTTTCGATTGTCCTGTATCCATCGACACCGTCAAGTCCGGCGTGGCCCGCGCCGCATTGGATTCCGGAGCGTGTATTGTCAATGACATCAGCGCCATGACGTCCGACCCCATGATGCTTGAGGTGCCGCAGGCCTTTCAGGCCGGAGTGGTACTGAACCACATGCGTGGCAGCCCCAAAGACATGCAGATCGATCCTATTTATGGTGACCCGGTTGCGGAAGTCACAGCCTTTTTGGCGGGAAGAATTCAGCTGTTGGCAGCCATGGGCATGACCAAAGATCATATTGCCGTGGATCCGGGTATCGGGTTTGGGAAGCGCGTGGAGGATAATTATAAGCTCATCGCGGAAATGGAAAAATTAGGGACCTTGGGGTGCCCGATTCTCCTTGGCATGTCCCGAAAATCCTTCATTCAAAAAACACCGGGTCTAGAAAAATCTACACGCCTTATTCCCAGCGTGGCTTTGGCCGTATTCGCGGCGCTCAAAGGCGTTTCCATATTGCGCGTGCATGATGTGGCTGAAACCCATGAGGCTTTATGGATGGTGTCGGCCGTGCAAGCCGGTAAGACTGGATAGTAGGGCTGGGCAACGGGGTTGCTGGGCAACAGGGTTGCTTGCAAAATGATATAATGATCCAATGGTACAAGACTTGAGTTGGATTGCAGAATATTGGGACCGAGGTTTCGCCATGGTCCGGGGCGTATTTCCACCCGAAGAAATCGTGGAACTGGGGAAATATTTCGACGAAATTCTGGCGCAAGGACAAGGGCTGGAACAAACGACCAAAAAGGGGCTGGCGGAATTCCGAGTGGTTCCCATCGCCGGAAAACCAACTTTAAAATTCGCCAAATGGGCCTCCTCAGTGCATGATGGTTTAAACCGGATTCGCACATCGCCACGACTACTTTCCCTGGTCAGTCGTTTACTCGGTCCTGACTTGCGCCAAATCACCAATCAAATGCATTGGAAAAATCCCGGCGACGGTGTCAGTTTTCAAATGCACCAGGATTGCACTTTCCGTAAACCAGATGCAGCTTACCGCGATTTATATGGGGGATTTCTGCAAACCGCCATTGCGGTCGATCCCGCCACTGATCAAAACGGATGTCTGCAACTGGTCCCCACATCGCATCGCGAACGCAAAGCGTTGCTGGCGGGCGGTTATGAGGGATGGGAAGCCAATGGCGCCAATCAACAAGTGTTGGAACGGTTGCCACCCGCAGAAAGCGGTTTGATGCTGCCCGGTGACGTACTTATCTGGAACCCCTTTACCATCCATGGTTCCCGGCCCAATCAAAGTGCAAAGAGCCGCCGGGTTTATATCAATGGTTTCGCCCGAGCGGCCGACTGTGATAATGGAATAAGGGTTACCGAAGGCGGCAGGGTTTTGCCTTTAGCTTGGGGGCCTGATACCCACTGGGACGTAGTCGAAGAGCGTTAACCCCTTTCTGCTTTCGAAATTATAGGGTAACTTTTAGAATCCCTAGGAGTTTCATGTATCGACTGATTGCCGCTCTGATTTGTTTTATTTATTTGCATAGTCCCGCATTGGCCGGTGAAGTCCATGGCCGTGTTGTCGACCGCGGAACACTCAAGCTGGATGGTTCCGCCAAAGGTATTTCGGGAGTCAAAATCCTACTGTATGAGGGCCAACGACTGATCACCTCTACGGTTACCAATGCCAATGGTTCCTATCGCCTGAATAAAATCCAAGCGGTTCATGCAAGGTTGACTTATAGGATGAAAGGTTTTCATCCTTCTTCCATTTCCCGTGATTATGTCCTTTCGGATACGTCCTCTAGAGATGTTTATCTGGATGCGGACCACCGGGAAGAAGGGGCACTGGCTGGAAAAAGTCATGGTGGGTATTATCAAGGCCTCGCCGGCGGAATGTTGGCGCTATCTCGTAACGCTTCTTTTTTTGGTGAAGATCAAGATGATTCGCTACTTGACCTTAGCGCGTTTTTTGATGGGCGAGATACCTCCAGGAATTATGTTGGCGTGCTATGCGAACTGCTATGGGCGGAACTGCTTTCCCAAGATCGCCCTCTAGAAACGCGCTACTACGTAGCTGCGGCTTTGGCTCCTATGCTGGATTCACTGGGCTGGGGCAACTTGCGTGGGATGGACCGTTACTTGGAAGTTTCCTCAGAAGCCGTCGCCAAAACCGGCCTCAGTTTGCGCAAAGCGTTTCGGAATCCCCCCGCGCTTCCCAATCCTGCTGATATCCACAAGCTGGGCATGTCCGTTCCCTTGGCATCGCAAATGGCCAATGAATATTTGGCCGACCCGGAAGTTTCCGAAAAATCCAAAGATCGCTTTTTGGTGCAGTGGAAGAAGGCTTGGGGAAAGGCTGCACCGTCCTTTCAAGAGGATGTTGATGGAGGACCCTTTGTGCCAAATTTGGTTTTGTCTAAGCTGGCAGCCTCAAAATCGAACAATGCGGAAGTACAATACCTGCGGGGCCGCGGACTTTTTGCGGCGCGCAACTTTGTCGCCGCTGCCGAGGCGCTTGGTTCGGCCAATAGACTGGCTGGCAGTCTTCCCGCTGCGAAATATTTAGAGGCCATGGCATACCTGGGCTTGGGACGCAATCAGGAGGCACAGGTGTGCCTGCAAGGGCTGCTGGAAGTGTCGGAGGTGTACTGGAAAGCCAAAGCCTATCGGGGTTTGGCACAGATTGCAGAAAAAACTGGGCGACACTCGGAAGCGGTTACGCAGCTTTGGAAATCCGAGCATCTGTTGCCGGATGAGGAAAACCTGAATGCTTTGGCGGAGGCGTCACTGCAATTATCGGACCGCGGTGAGATTGAAAAGTTACTGGAGGTTAAAGTCAGTTCCAGTGGCGATGCCCGCGCCCACTATTGGTTGGGCCGTTATGCAGAGCAAGACGATCAAAGCGGAGTTGCGGAGGACCATTATCGCAAGGCATGGGCGGCCGCGCCGATAGCTATTTATGCAGAAGCATTAGGCCGCATTTACTTGGCGCGTGACGATTATCAAAGTATGCTGCGATTGTTAGATCCAGTGCGCGCCGATTTGACCCCAGAGGGCAGGAACTCTTTTGCCAAAGGTTTGCTTCAAGTCGGCCGTGTCCAGGAAGCCGCCAAAGAGTATTCGTTAGTTCTTGCCGCCCAACCGGATCCGGATGCGCTTTCCCATTTTGTAGAAGCCTTGATTCAAAGCAATCGCGCCAAAGAAGCATTAGCCGCCGTCACTGCTTTCACCAACCAATCCCATCCACTGACGAAACTGGCTTTGGCCAAGGCGCATATTGCTAACCATGATCCGGCAAGCGCCCGACCTATTCTGGAACTTCTCCTTAAAGGGGAGCGCAGCAATCCGGAATACCACTACTGGCTGGGCCAGGCTTTCTACGGATTGCACAATTACACCAAGGCGAAAAACGCCTTTGAAGAAGCGCTTCGCTATCGTCAGGACTATATGGAAGCCACTTACTATTGTGCTTTATGTGCAGTTAAACTCGGCAAGTCTGATGGCGCACGCGGTCTTTTCAATGAGTTGACGCAACGGAATTCAGCGGAGTGGAAGGCCAAAGGATTACTGGGAATGGGCATCGCCTTTACCGCTCAGCAGAAACCGGAAGCGGCGGAAAGTTATTTTCGACGATCGCAGGAAGTGCATGAAACCGCCGAAGCGGAAGCGATGCTGGCGTTGAGCCGGCGTAGGTTGGGCGGCCCGGAGATGTGGGTTCCCCAAGCTCAAAAAGCATATGCTATCGATCCTTCGCAACCCAAAGCCGTGGAAGCCATGGGTGAAGCCCTGTTGATCCAGGGAAATAAAGTTCAGGCCTTGGACTTGTTCAAAGGCGCTTTGGCGTCCAATCCTGGATCCTGTGAGCTTTTAACCGGATTGGCCAAATGCCAGTTTTTAACTGGGGCCTACGATGAGGTCAAGTCGACAAGTTCAAATGCGATGTCCGTTTGCCCTCAAGATCCATACGGCTATTATTACGCGGCAATGACCTCGGAAAAATTAAAGAACCGGAAAGAAGCGGAAGGCTATTTCAAAGGTTTCCGAAAAGCGGGGGGAGACAATACCCTGCTGCCACAGGAATACCGTTAGTCCGCATTTTTCGCATAATATACCGGGTAAAAAAGTAACGCTTTTAAAATGCTTGGCATTTACGATTAATAGTTTACCTAATTCGATTAATAAGTAGAATTCGCCTCCTTCGAGTTTATTTTTTTCTGCCTGTTGAACAATTGTCGCTTCCATCCATTAAACGGAATGAGCGCACTTCGAAAGTAACCATGAAATCCGTCACCATTTTAGTATCCGCTTTAACTTCGATTCTTTTTGTCGGGTGCTTAAATAATCCGGTTCATCCGGCTCCAGAAAATGAAAATCTCGCCAGTCCTTTGGCCATTGCAACTAGAGCTGGCTTTGAGACGAATTTAGCCAAATGGCAAAGGGCGCAACTGGCTGATTACCACATTTTAGTCCGTGCAGACAGGCATTCCTTTCCCTTAGGCTGGATGAACATTTCCGTCGTCGGCAGCCAACCGACTCAAATTGATTCCGTACCTGGCGAAGAAGTATTTTTTGATCCTAATCATATCGATAGAGCCCCCACCATTGAATACTTGTTCGAGAAAATAAATGCCAAGCTGGCCGATACTTGTTGGACGGTTGGAGTGCAATACGATTTGAAGTACGGGTATCCCAAACTCCTAGAACTCAAATACCGCGGTGAAGTGCTGGATGCCGATATGGCTTTTGAAGTGGCCAATTTTTGGCCTGGGCAATTGCAGCCATAAGTACCGATTTCTAGAATGACTTCCCTTGTCATTCTCTACACGCCCCCAAAGCACCAAGACTGGTCCAAGGCTCCTACCTGCGGGGTGGTGGGAAGGCGTGCCGGAAGGATTCCGTAAGCAATTCGATCGGAAAATCCTCCGTCAAGGGTACTTGCTAAGCCTCGACGGCTTTGTGAAGGGCCTGGTTTTCTTCCGCAGGGTATACGGCGCCACGGTTTTGGATGGGAATGCGCGGTTCATTTGCCGGTATCAGCACGAATCGGAGAAGAGCCGCTTCCTCCATAGCAACTGTGAATGCACATGCGGTTCGGCTAAAGTACAGTATCGATGCGCCCACGAAGCTGCCTTGCTTTTTAAGGTGTTCACGGATGCCGCTGGCCGTTCCATATTCGGAGGAAAAGCCGTCGGAGACGGTTACGGTGCGAGTATATGGGCACAACTGGCATTGGCAATTTGCCGCTCTCATGTAAGCGGAGAAATGAAACTGGCGCATCGTCCAGATCGAACCTCTCTTGAAAATCCAGCCGGCCTCGAAATACTTGGGCTTGAAGGTTCGGGTGATGCATTCAAAGACAAAGCCGAATATGGCAAATGGGCCGCAAAAGAAATTCTCGATGAAGAAATCCTCGCCCTGAAATCCATGGGGGATACTCCCACGCGACGCGCCGAGTTCGGTCCCGTTGGAGAGGTTTGCCGCATAGCCTATTTACGTTATGCAAATCCGGTGGGACGTTTGGATTGGGATGAAGCAATTTTGCTATTTCGAATACGCTTTCACGAAAATAATTCTCCGTTTTGTGTCACGGGATTATTGTCCAACGATCAAGCCTATTCCTTTTGGAAGAAATACCCGCAGCTTGAATTGGGCGATGGCTTCGCCGAGGAAGAGGATTCCTGGCGAAAGGGTTTGGAAGTTCGTGTGGTGGATGAAAGCCGCCTGCGCATTCGACCTTTTGCCGGATTAGAGGCACGCAACTTTCCAGCCTCAGCAGCCTCAGAGGGAGAAGGCCTGCGCTTCGGGGACAGGGTTTTTCTGCCCGGATGCGGTTTCCGAAAATTGCATTCCGGTCCGGGATCCTTGCTGCAGCGGTATACGGGATGGAAAACGTATTGGGTGGAAGCGATAGCGGTGCCGGAATTTCTGCGCAAGTACAGCCAGGAACTTGCTTCCGGTCCGGATTACGATCTGGATCCGATCCTCGGCCATCCCCATGCCGCCACAATCCAGAACCTCAATGTGCGCGTCCATGCTGCTGCGGGGGAACGCTTTCGCGTCGCCTTGGAATTCCACATCGGCAACACACTTCTGGATTTGCAGCGTCTCAAATCACTGCTGGAATCCGGTCAAGCTTGTCTCATCACTTCGGCGGGATGGGTGGATTTATCCGCAATGGAATGGTCATGGCTGGGTCAGGTGAAAGCGGATCATTGGCATCGACAAGAGGAAGAGTGGCATGCTCTGATGGATGCCGCGCAGCTGACGCGCATTTGCGTCATGCATGCGCCTGAGAGGATTCAAGTAAATAGAAATCAAGTAAACTGGCCGAGCGTCCCCGGATTGGATTTTTTGGAGACCTTGGCAACCTTGGCGTGTGAAGACTTGATAGGCGAGGATTCGGATGCAACCCATCTCAAAATACCTCTGCCAACAACGGGACTGCGCACCTATCAGGTGGAAGGTTTGCGATGGTTGCATCGGCTCACAACGTCGGGCCTATCCGGAATTCTGGCTGATGATATGGGCCTTGGCAAAACCCATCAGGTGATGGCTCTATTCGCCTGGCTGCATCAGCATTCGGAAGGCAGAGATAAAATCCTGATAATCTGTCCTACCTCGGTTTTGTATCACTGGTACGAAAAGATTGCGGCCTTCCATCCTGAACTGAACGCGGGAGTTTTTCACGGCGCCCAGCGGGATCCGGAAATTCTGGATAAAGAAATATGCATCACCAGCTACGGCATCGCCCGCAATGACATGGACTTGTTTCGCCGCAGGAATTATGCCGTACTGGTTTTGGATGAAATCCAATTCTCCAAAAACCGGGATTCGGAAACGCACCAATCGCTGCGGGACTTTCCGGCGCGCAGCATCATCGGCTTGAGCGGCACACCACTTGAAAATTCTGTTTGGGAAGTCAAAAATCTTTTCGACCTGATTCTGCCGGGATACTTCCCCGGAGAAAGCCAGTTCCGCCGTGACATTGCGGATCCGTTGGAATCCGGAATGGGAGTGGAGGCTGCCAAAAAGCGTTTCATGCGTTTGACCCGTCCGTTCTTATTGCGTAGGCTCAAATCAGAAGTTTTGTCCGATCTCCCAGAAAAAATGGAGGAAACCTATACCTGCGATTTAACACCCGATCAAGCCACCTTGTATCATGCCTGCTTAAAGCAAAAGGGCGGCCCATTGCTAAGGGAGTTGCTGGGGCAGGGGAAGGGTCCGGGCCAGCCATCCATGCTGCATATTTTTCAACTGCTCAACCATTTGAAACAAATCTGCAATCATCCCATGACCTTGTCGGGCGCGGCAGCGGAAACTGAAGTGCTTGACAAGGAGTACCGCAGCGGCAAGTGGGAGCTGTTCGTTTTCCTGTTGGAAAAATCGTTGGCTGCCGGGCATAAAATTGTCGTGTTCAGCCAATACCTGGGAATGCTGGAGTGGATCGAAAAGCATTTGGTGAATGCCGGTATCGGGTATGCTGTTTTGAATGGCGCCACTCAAAACCGTCCAGCGGTGCTGAAGCGCTTTGCCTCCGATCCAGCTTGCCGGGTTTTCTGTTGCAGTCTAAGGGCGGGTGGTGTAGGCATCGATTTGACCGCGGCGGAAACCGTCATCCACTATGATAGATGGTGGAATGCGGCACGGGAAAATCAGGCCACCGATAGAGTACATCGCTTCGGACAATCGAAAAATGTGCAGGTATATAAGCTCATTACGCGCGGAACGATTGAAGAGCGCATAGACGCTATTATACGTAAGAAGGCGGCGTGGATGGAAACGCTGCTGCCCGGCGACGCAGAAGGTGGGCTGAAACTGTTTACGCGCGAGGAGCTGATTGAATTACTAAGAGGGGAATAGCCGCTTCGCCAAATTCACATTCAAATTCTTTGAGTACGGATTTCCAGGATGCCCAAATATTCTGTGTCACCGCTTGATCCACTAGCTTGACCCGCACCAGAAATTCCAGCCAATGGGAAAGATTCGCCCATACCGAGCAGGCTCGAAATTCCTGCATCTCGAAGTTGAAAAGTTTTCCTCCGAAGTAGGCGTCCAAGGCGTATGAATCCGGGCATAAGTACTGGACGAGCGTGTCATTCCAAAAAATGGGAGCATCATCTTCATCCCGCGCCTCTTGTAAAGACTCTTCCAAATGGGCATTGAGGATATCCAGAAATTCCGCGGCGGCTAGATCAGCCTGGGTCCAAGGCACGGCCTTTTCAATCCGGAGAAAACCACGGAATAGGTGCGTCAAGGTATTCAGTCCGTTTTGAAAGGCAGCCTCCAAATCGGGTTTCAGTAGCATGTCTCCTCTGCTTACCGAAAAATTTTCTTTCGGAATCGGTTCGAATGAGTAGATGGACATGTGCTCGATACATTTTTTGACTTCCCAATCCTCCCATGCTTCGAAGTTGCGGATTCTGACACTCAATTCAGGTTCATCGATAGGATCGGAAGCTTCCAGAGCCGTGTACACTTCGTAATGGATCCCTCTACGCTTAAACCGTTCAAGCCCAGACTTGGAAATAAGTTTCGATTCTCGCACAGTTGGCCACCCAGCACGCATTCCTTTCACTAGGATTTCCAGAAGCCCATAATAGGCCAAGCAATCCGCCACATTCAGAAAAAAGACTAAATCTCCAGAGGCAAAGGCAGCATAGGTTATGAATAGGGATTCGATGGTGGCTAATCGCTCATCCTTTAGCGTCTGCTTAAGCATATCCCACAATAGCTGACCGCCGATTTCCGCAAAGATTTCCGGATTTTCGTGTCCAAGACGATTCAATTGAACTCGATAGGCATCGCGTTCTGCCAGGGATTCCGCTGCGTCCCATACCCTCTCGAAAAATCCTTTGGCTAAGCTGACGTCAATGAGCTCCGCTTTGGGTACATATGCCGTCAATAATTCGAGCATTTCATGGGAGCTCATATCATGCAAAAGTGCATCCAACTCTAATTCGATTTCGTCCGCCTCCTGGTCGAGATCGAATAACTCGTCATCATCATCATCTGGATCAAAATCGTCCACTAACGGACTCTTAACTATGGTCGCTGCTTTGCGGTCTACTGAGGCCGTGTTCTCGTCTTCGGCCAGATGGCATTTCTTGTACTTTTTTCCGCTCCCGCAAGGGCAGGGATCATTGCGACCTGTTTTATTCATGGTAGGGGGAAATCTATTTTTTTCATTTTCGGTTGGCTTGGCGCCACTTTATTGGCATCAAAGAGGCTCTCGTTTTCACCAGGAATGCCTTGGCTCTTGATCGGGCGCACCTCTCAATATTTGAAAATCAGTAGATAAACCGGATTCAGATTCCGATTTTCTTATATTTCGTTAACTTTCGATGGATCAAAAACATATCTAAAGATTGGTGATCAATGAATTTTGACCGATTGTTCACTCTTCGGCTTGTTATCGCCCGTTACGGCGAAATGGATATGGCCAAGTGGTGGAACTCCAAAGGTCAACTTGGACAACTCGGTTCAATGGCACTTCACCGTGGATTCCCCAGAACCCATTCATTTGCCCAGGCCCGGTCTGTTTTTGCCGTGGCGGCCCACCGATGTACAGAAGTGTTCAGCCCCCCAGGGTGCGCTACTTTCTGGGCCTTACCGGAAACGATCGAAGAAGAATTCGACCTTCGGTGGGAGAAGTGGCTGGATGCTCCCGGCCCATGGGTAGAAACCTTTAAAAAGTTGGAATCAATGAAGGCCGGGGACCTGATTTCCTGCCTAAAGAATTTTGATTTAGTGAGAGAATCTGATATGAAAGCATTCTCGCGACTGAAGGTTTCAACTGCGGGGAATAGCATTCTCCTTCCGGAAGCATTTTCAGAAAAGGATGAGGATGTGACTTTGCTGGCTATGGCCTACTCCAAAGGAACCGAGGGCTCTTTGGTCATACCGTACGCAAAATGGAATTGAGTCATCCTTCCGAAATTGTTTCTCAACGCCTGCTCAGGAAAGGCGCCTTGGTGGAAGAGACCTATTTGCTTTTTCGAAATTGGGATAATTCTTCTGGTATGGAATCGAACTTCGGGCGGAATTGCGAGGGTCATTTCCGGACCATTGCTTGGAGCGCCGAAGTGAAAACAACTTTACGAAGGCGTTTTGGCGATATCGGGTCGGCCGCGCCATTGATAATTACGGCTAAAGGCGACCTTCCGCTCGAAGAGTGGCGTCATTGCCTTTTGCTGTGGATTGGTTCGAGGGAAGTTTTATATCGGGAGTTTGCCTTAGAATGGCTATACCCCGAATTCGAAAAAGGTCGGTATCAGGTTAAGCCGGAAGATATTCGTTCCTATGTAGAGAGCCTCTGGCCTAGGATCAATAAAGAGGCGACCCCCTTATCCAGCTATGGCCTAATTCGTACGGCACGTGATTTAGTCAGGATGGCTTGTGATTTGGGCGTTCTGGTTGGGAAGGGAACTGCAAAAACTTTTTCGCCACTCCGGCTCACCGATCGTTGTTTCCTTTACTACGCGCATGCCCTTGCCGAAGCTGCGGGCGCGACAGCCAAACTTCAGGAAAATATATACTGGCGGCTTGCATTAATCAGGCCGGAGGAAGTGGTTGAAACTTTGCTCCGTCTCCATCAATTCCGGAAACTGGAATATGAAGCCGCGGGAAGCCTTGTTCAATTGAATCTACCGTATGCTAGTACGCGGGAATACGCCGAAAGGATGGTTGCATGAGCGATTTTCTTGCGCGCCTTAAGCAAGATTTGGAACCTAAATTAGAGCAGCAAGATCCCCGCGATCGTTTAAGCGTCTATCATGACATGCCTTTCGCTCTTTTCCGTTACGATCCCAATGAGGAATTTGAGCTCCGGAAGCAAATCTCATTTCTGCAAACCCGGCTTTCCCAAAAAGGAAAACGGGTTCATCGGATTTCCCTCGCTGAATGCCTAAACAGTGCGCTTTCATCACAAAGGCCCCTGGAAAAATGGTTTGAGGTTGAACGGGAGCAAGAAACAAGTTCCGTTGTCGACACCATCCATTCCGTTCTTTCCGAATACTGTCCACTAGTGGATCTGGTATCGGAACGGCTGCCAGAGGAGTCGGATCCCCATCGCGACATCGTGTTTATAGTCAGAACGGGAGCCCTCTTCCCCGTGTATCGTGCTTTTTCTTTATTGGAACAGTTGAAGGGGCGAATCAATATCGCCACCATCCTATTCTACCCGGGCAGCCTAGAAGGTGCTGCGGGTCTTCGCTTCATGGGCGTGCTGGAAGCCGAGCACAATTATCGTCCGAAAATCTTTTGATTCCGAGGTCATTATGATCACCCAAACCATCAAGACTCTTTTCGCCAGCGATATCGGCCGGCGCATTGAGGAAGTCATCAAGGTTGATCAAACCGATGAAGCCATCCTTAAGGATGAAATTCAAGAGTATGTGATTACCGATGCCATTCGCACTCACTATACCCGTATTCTGGATGCCTATCAGGAAATGCCGAATAAACCCCATGATGGCATCGCCATTTGGATTTCCGGGTTCTTTGGATCGGGTAAATCCAGTTTTGCGAAGATGCTTGGCTTAGCAATTGAGAACCGAAACATTGAAGGTATTCCCGCGTTCAAAAGATTTACACAACGGGCCGGTGACAATAAGATCCAGGTTTTGTTGCAAACAATTACGGAAAAAATTCCGACCCATGCGGTGATATTCGATGTCTCCACGGATCGCGGGATCCGCAGCGGCAATCAAACTCTGACGGAAATCATGTATGGCCTTTTCCTACAAAGCCTAGGTTATGCCAAAGATTTGGATTTATCCGAACTGGAAATCGCCTTAGAAGAGAAGGGCAAGCTAAAGCAATTCGAAGAAGAATACCGCAATATTTACAGTAAGGACTGGAGCCTGGAAAAAGGCAAGGTCGCCTTTGCTTTAAGTGAAGCTAGTAGAGTTTTGCATAGCTTGGACTCCGCAACTTATCCCATGGCGGATTCCTGGGTAAAGGCTGTAAAAAACAAAGCCGATATTACTCCGGGAAAATTTGCGGAGCGCGCGAATGAATTGATGAAGCGACGTCAAGCTGGGAAAAGCCTGCTCTTCGTCATAGACGAAGTCGGTCAATTCGTGGCCCGTGATGTGCAAAAAATGTTGGACCTGCAGGCTGTGATTCAAAACTTGGGCGTCAAGGGACGTGGTAAGCACTGGGTCGTAGTTACCTCACAGGAAAAGCTGGGTGAATTGGTTAGCGGGCTGGATGACAAGAAAATCGAATTGGCCCGACTGATGGATCGCTTTCCTCAGCAGGTGCATTTGGAACCTTCCGATATTTCCGAAGTCACCAGCAAGCGTGTCTTGGCCAAGAACGCCGCTGCCCAAGCTACCCTTGGCAAACTTTATGATGAATCTAGGGCAAGGCTCACTCAGAATACTCGTATCAGCGCGGCCATCCGATTGCCAGAATTAAGCCGGGACGGCTTCATTGACCTTTATCCGCTTTTGCCTTATCAAATCGACCTTGTTATCCAAATCGTCTCGGGACTACGTACTCAAGGCGGCTCCAGTCGGCATGTGGGCGGTGCCAATCGGACCATTATCAAATTGGCGCAACAGCTTTTGATCAATCCCGGCGTCAACCTAGCGGATAGACCTTTGGGAGAGTTAGTGCGCTTGGATCAGATTTATGATCTGGTCGAGAATAATATTGGTTCCGAAGTCCGGGCCAAAATAGCTGGTATCAAAAATCATGTCCCTCATCCTTTTGCTCAGCCGGTGGCCAAAGCCATTTGTCTGATGCAATTTGTGCAAACCGTTCATCGAACCGCGGAAAATATTGCGGCCTCTTTGCATCCCGGTGTAGATGCGGACTCCCAGTTGGAGCAGGTTCGTGAAGCATTGCGTCAATTGGAAGCAGCCCATCAGGTTCGCTTGGGTGATGATGGCTATCGCATTCCCACTCCGGCCGAGGACGACTGGGAAAACGTCCGCCGGGGCATAACCCCACGCTCCGGAGATGCTCATCGCATTTATGTTGAAACGCTCACGGGTTTCTGGCAGCCACAGCCGGCGCATACGCTTTTTGAAACCAAGTCCTTCAAAGCCGGCTTGGCGCTGAATGGTAAGGTTGTCATTGAAGGCGACTTGGAGATACACTTGCACTTGGCCGAAAGCGACAAGGTACTTCAAAATCTCACCATTGAACTCCGCGCCCGCAGTCAGCAGGAACGAAAACAGGTCTTTTGGGCCGTAGCACTTAATGATGCCATTGACCGACAACTCATAGAAGTATTTCGTTCCCGTGAAATATTGGCTCGTAAGGAACGGGAAGCGAAAACGGCGGAAGAAACGGCTCTCATTGGTGAAGAGCGTATCCGCATGCGACGCCATCAAGATGAATTGCGACGCCTACTCCGCATCGCTTGCTTGGCAGGAAATGTGTTCTTCCGTGGAAATGATCGTAGCCCAGGCGATACGGCATCGGATGTCGCAAAAAGTGCGACGGAAATCCTGTCCAAAGTATTGCCCGAGGTTTTTGATCGGTTTAAGGAGGCCTCCGCCAAGCCCGGTGACGTCAAGAATGGTCTGGAAGCACTGGTATCAGCTGACAATCTAAATGGCCTACCCAGTGTATTCACCAATCTGGGACTTTTAAGGGAGGAAAAAGGCGCTGCGGTTTTCCAAATAGAAACCGGTCCTTTGACTGAAGTCCTTCGTCGCATTGATGAGCGCGCCAGCTATGGAGAAAATGCCAGCGGCCGATACCTGGCGGATGAATTCGCCAAGGAGCCTTTTGGCTGGGAATTTGAAACGGTTCGTTTATTTATACTCTCGCTATTTAGATCAGGCTCCATTGATTTAACCAGCCGAGGTCAGGTATTGACTTCTGCTACTGGACCGGATACCAAGGAAGTTTTCTCAAACAATAACCTTTTCAGGCAAGCGACCTTCCGGCCAAAGAAGGGAATAGACTTTGAAGAAATTCTCAAGGCCTCGGCGGCTTATGAAGCCACATTTGGCAGGCCCCTGCGTGAATTGGAAGCACGCTCCTTGGTAACGGAATTGCGAAAAGAGATTCCTCCGCATCTGGATATGATAACCCGGATGAACTACAAACTGGTTGGGGAGCGTTTGCCGGGAAACGAACTTCTGGAAACAGCAATCGGTGAAATGCGTACCATTCTCACTGGCTCGGAAGAAAATGCCATTGGAACATTCAATGCCTCGCATCGAAGTATTTTGGATGCCATCAAGCGTGCGGGCGAATTGGAACACGCACTTACGCCTTCGCGGCTGCGCGACCTGGTGCGAGCCCGGACTGCGCTTAACGAATATTGGCCCGTGTTGCGTACGGAACCGGATTTGACCGAGGACCTGCGTAAAACCTCCTCTGAACTCTCGGACTTTCTGGCACGGGAAACCTTTTTTAGGGACTTCCCCGCTATTGATCAATGTGCAGCGGCTTTGGAAGGTGAATATTTAAAGCGGCGTGACCAAGCCCTGCATGAACGCATCATGACGTATACGCGTGCCTTGGATAACTTGGCAAAAATACGGGGTTGGCGCGATATCGCAGTAGATCAACAAGGGCGGATTTCCGAACCATTAAAGCGCGGCGCCACACGTGAGTCCGAGCCAACTCCCATTTCGCAAATCCGCTCGGACCGAGATGCCTGCGAGTCACGGTCCAAGTCTGCAACGGCGGAAGTGCATCGCCTCTTGGACGGGGAGCGATTGGCAACGGTTAATTTGGAGACTTATTTCTCAGGTGGAATCGAAACTGAGGAACAACTTGATGCTGCTCTGACCGGAATCCGGGAGGAGTGTACCAAGCTCATCGGCGCTGGTAAAAAGGTGATTCTGCAATGAACGATGGCTTGAGCCGGTTGGCCATTTGGATGGCTGGTAAGGAAGACGAGCACCTGGAATTCAAGGAGGCCAAGTCCAGCTTTGAATTTGAAGACCTGGTCAAGTATTGCTGTGCGCTTGCGAATGAAAAGGGTGGGTGGATAGTTCTCGGTGTCACGGACGTTAGACCACGCCAAGTGGTTGGAACGGCCGCTTTCGAAATTCTCGAACGGACCAAATCCGGATTAATCCAGCGGTTGCATTTGCGCATCGAAGTTGAAGAGCTGGCTCACCCCGACGGTCGAGTGCTCGCATTCCATGCACCTAGCCGGCCTGTGGGCATGCCTATCCAATACAAAGGCGCTTACTGGATGCGCGCAGGTGAAGACCTTGTACCAATGACTCCGGATCTACTCAAGCGGATATTCGACGAAGCCCAACCGGATTTTTCCGCGCAGGTTTGTCCGGGAGCCACCCTTGCCGATTTGGAGCCTTCGGCCATCGAGATTTTCCGAAATCATTGGCGAGAAGAAAGCGGCCGTGAAGACCTTGGAACAGCGCGCAGTGAGCAGTTATTGGAAGATGCCGAGCTTTTGGTGGATAGCGCCGTAACCTATGCGGCCCTTATTTTGATGGGGTCACATCGGTCGCTCGGAAAATTCTTGGCACAATCGGAAATTATTTTTGAGTACCGCTCGGACGAAGCCTCCATAGCGTATCAGCAGCGTAAGGAGTTTCGCGAGGGCTTCCTGCTTTGTCAGGAGGAGCTGTGGAAAACGATTGACCTCAGAAATGATCGTTTCTCATATCAGGAGGGATTTTTCCGCAAAGAACTTCCGGCGTTCAACGAACTCGCCGTTCGTGAGGCCATTCTCAATGCTGTGAGTCATCGCGACTACCGCCTGTCCGGATCCACATTCGTAAAACAATGGCCTGCTAAGATTGAAGTGACTAATCCCGGCGGCTTTCCTCCGGATGTAACACCTGAAAACATTCTATTCCGACAGTCACCGCGCAATCGCCGCGTCGCTGAAGCTTTGGCGAAATGTGGGTTGGTGGAGCGATCCGGACAAGGGGCGGATCGCATGTTCGGCGCCGCCTTACGGGAAGGAAAGTTGCCCCCGGATTTCAGCCGCAGCGATCCCTATCACTTTTCCGTTGTTCTGAATGGCAAAGTTCAGGATGAACTCTTTCTGGGATTCCTGGAACGTTTAAGTCAGGAGACTCAGGCGGAAATCCATGTCGAAGATTTGCTTGTCTTTGATGCGGCACGAAGGGGTATTCCGGTGCCTTTAGCCGTTCGGGGTCGCGTATTACCTCTAGTCGCAATGGGGGCCTTGGAAAAGCCGGGACGCGGTAAATTGATTCTCTCCAAACGCTTTTATGCCTATGCGGGAAAACGCGGGGAGTATACGCGTCGCAAGGGATTGGACCGCGAGACCCGCAAGGCGCTTCTCCTTCAGCACATCAAAAGCCGGGGTGTTTCAGGAGCCCCTTTCAATGAATTGAGTCAAGTTCTTCCGCAAGCCAGCCGCAACGATCTCAAGGTTTTGCTGCGAGAGCTTAAAGAGGAAAATCGCGTTCACTCTCGCGGAACCACCCGGGCTGCCAAATGGTATCCCAATGCTGAGTCTGGGGCTGCCTGATGGTCCTGATGGTTCCAATGGATTGGAACTGGATTGGAACCCAGGTTCCAAAGAAAGTTCTTAGAGGGAGATGGATTTTTCTGCGCAATTTTACGCAATCTTACGTAATAAACCTTCAAAAATGGCTCAAAAACACCACTTTTTACGTAATCCAGTTCCAAATAGTTCCAAAGCGCGCTAACGTCATCGATGCAAACCAGGCTCGAAACATTGGAACTGGATTGGAAACCAGGTTCCAATCGTACCTCAATAAAGACTGGTGGATCCCCCGTGGATAAGTCGACACGCAATGCCATCGAACGCGCCACCCAAAAGGCCCGCCGACTCCTGGAAGCCGATTTCGCCACCCAGCTCGAAGGTGACTATGACATCCTGTCTTCAGGGACAATCGCGACTCAGGGTGGGCCTCACCTTTCGCCTAAACAAAGGCTCCAACGAGGCAAGATTGTAGCGGCCATCGAGCATAAACAAGGATTGGGCATGAAGCTCAAGGATGCCATAGCCGATTACCTGCGGGATGCCGCTTTTACCGCGCTAAACCGCTACGTGGCCCTCAAAATGTTGGAGGCCCGTGATTTGGTGCAGGAATGTATCACCCATGGCGAGCAATCGAGTGGGTACAAGGAATTTTACGGTCTAGCCTCTGGAGTAGCCTTGTTACCCGATGGCTCTGGATATCGGCTCTATATTGAAAGCCTCTTCGATGAACTTTCCACCGAAATCAAGGTGCTCTTTGATCGCCGCGATCCGGCTTCGATTCTATGGCCCAGGCGCCCGACCTTTGAAGAATTGCTTTCAATCCTGAATGTTCCCGAGTTGACCAGCGTCTGGGGTGAGGACGAAACCATCGGCTGGGTGTATCAGTTTTTCAATTCCGGCGACGAGCGACGAAAAATGCGGGATGAATCGGCGGCACCTCGGAATAGTCGCGAGCTGGCTATTCGGAATCAGTTTTTTACGCCCAGCTATGTGGTGCAATTTCTGGTAGACAACACCTTGGGTCGCATGTGGTATGAGATGCGGCAGGGGCAAACCGGACTCAAAGAAAAATGCGAGTACATGGTGCGGCGACCGAATGAAGTCATACAGGACCGAGTACAAAAAGATCCCCGCGACATGCGAGTATTGGATCCCGCTTGCGGCTCCGGGCACTTTCTTCTTTATGCCTTTGAATTGTTGCTCCCGATTTATGAAGAAGGCTGGTCGGAAGGGCCCGTTAGTGAAGCCACGGGCAAAACGTTGAAAGAGGATTACCGGGATCTGGAGGCCATGCGCCGCGATTTACCGGGAATGATTCTGGGGTATAACCTACACGGGGTGGATATCGATCCGCGTTGTGCCCAAATCGCTCAGTTGGCCTTGTGGTTGCGGGCGCAAAAGGCATTTAAACAGATGGGTATGGTGAGAAATCTGCGGCCCGCGATTGTACAGACCCATATTGTGGTTGCTGAGCCAATGCCGGGTCAGGCGGATTTGGTGAAGGCTTTTGCGGCAACCTTGGAGCCGCCTCTCATTGGTGAACTGTTCAAGAAAATTGTGGCAGAGACCGCGCTGGCGGGGGAGCTTGGTGTTTTGTTGCGGTTGGAGCAAGCCCTTTCGGCCGCGGTTGAAAAAGCCCGGGAAGGATTCAAGATCTTGCAAAAGCAGGGGGGGCAGCAATCATTCTTCCCGGAGCTGACGCCAGTCAAGCCGCAAGTGGAATTGGATCTATCCGGTATTGACGATGAGAGTTTTTTCGCGGATGCGGAAGATCGGATTTTGGCGGCTTTGAAACATTTCGCGGATTCTGCCTCGGGTCAAGCGGGGATGCGGCGGCGGTTGTTTGCGGGGGATTCGGCGCAGGGATTGGCTTTGTTGGAGTTGTGTCGG
>JAYUHW010000120.1:0-2939 GCA_043766615.1 Fibrobacteria bacterium
CTTGGAGTGGAAATGGTGGACATGACCGGCGTGCATCAGGAACTTCTCAAGTTCAAACTGTTTAGGGATATGACGGGTAATAACGTCAACCATCCTAACGACTTTCTGCACCGCTGGTATGCCCAGGAAATTTCCGGTTTACTGATTAAACCAAAACCAGTGACGGTCTCGTACTCCAATTCCGCGGTAGTTATGAAGGCGATGGAAGCTGAAAAGGCGAGCGACCGAGCTATTGGCCGAGGACCACGATTTGATGCTTTCGGAAAATCCGTCGATGCTGAAGGGAAGTTTTGGAAGGAGTAAGACTTTTTTACCTAGGCAGAACATGAGAAAACTACCTGAAATCACTTTGGCCTTCTGGATAATGAAAATCTGTGCGACCACGCTTGGAGAAACGGCCGGTGATCTATTATCCATGACACTAAATGTCGGGTATGCCATAAGTTCGATCATCCTGATCAGTTTTTTCTTTGCCACTTTGATTGGCCAGATTTCCGTGAAATCGTACAATCCAATTTTGTACTGGGCCGTCATTCTTTCTACAAGCACGGCAGGAACTACCATGTCGGATTATATGGATCGAACCTTGCATCTTGGGTATACCACCGGCTCGATGATTCTTATGGGGTTATTGATTACAATATTCGCCTTTTGGAAGTTGAGCGGAAGCAGTTTCTCAGTAGATAAAATTCGAACCCGCAAGGTTGAATTGATTTATTGGACCGCTATCCTGGTTTCCAATACGTTGGGGACAGCCTTGGGCGATTTTTTAGCGGATGATTCCGGCCTGGGATTTTTTGGCGGTGCTATGCTAATCGGCGGGCTTATCGGACTAACGATTTTAGCCTATTACTATTCGAAAATATCCCATGTATTGCTCTTTTGGATCGCCTTTGTTTTGACACGGCCATTTGGTGCGACGATGGGCGATGTCCTGACCAAATCGCACGAGAAAGGCGGACTGAACTTCGGTACCATAGGCTCCAGTCTTGTGCTCGTTTCCATTCTGGCAGTTTTAGTAGGCTATGCCTTTTACCGTCAATTGCTTTCAAATAGGAAAGCACTACAGACGCAGTGAGGTTGGGATCCATGAAGCAACTGGAAATCCTATCCATGCGGATTTAAATTGTTTCTATTCCATTCGGAGATTTTTCATGTCCCAACATCCTAGACACCGACCTTTTTCCTTTTCCAAACAGGAAACCAGGCAGGTGGGTCAAGTCTTTAAAGATGCGCACTTCAATGAAGCAGGGCTGATTGCCGCTTTGGGGGTAAAAGGTATTCCCGCCCTACGGAATCTTTCCGCTGAGGAGGCGCTGGAACGGACTGCCATGGTATCGGCCCAGAACACCCTGATTCGCCTGTTCGTTATAGGGGTTCCCGTGCCCGCAGAAGCCATTGGTAAGGCTTTCCCTGGTGTACCTCTCGATGGATTGTTGGCGGGAGGCTTACTGGAGGAAAGACATGGCAGTCTATTCGCTGCAATAAAGATCACCCCCATCCATGGATTGCTGATTGCATTTGATCGTTCCTGGATTGGGGACAAAGTGGAAGCGCCGGATCATGTGATGGGGCCAAGCGATACGGCTAGAATGTTGGCGAGTTTGATCATACGGGCTGATGGAAGTGCCGCGCTGGATATCGGATCCGGGTGCGGCTACTTGGCTTTTCTGGCCTCCAAAACCAATAAGCGGGTCATCGCAACCGATCTCAATCCTCGCGCCGCAGCCTTCGTAGAATTTAATGCGGCGATCAATGGAATAGAAAACGTGGAAGCCCGCACCGGAAACCTGTTTCAGCCCGTGGAGGGAGAGCAATTCGATCTCATCATTTCCAATCCACCATTCGTGATTTCACCCGAGGATCGACTGATTTATCTGAATGGCGGAATGCCGGCCGATGCTTTCTGTAAGCGCATTGCCGCAGAAGCACCGGCCTACCTGGTTGAAGGCGGCTCGCTTCAAATGCTTTGCAACTGGGTTGAAAAGGAAGGCATGGATTGGCAACAAGGGTTGGAGGAATGGTTCATAGGTAGCGACTGTGATACCTGGGTCATCCGCTCCTCGACTACGAACCCGATACTGTATGCCAAAAATTGGATGCGGGTGGGTCGCGTGGATGCGGATGTGAACGCGAACACAGATATGGATTCGTTTGCTAGCGCAACAACTGAAGATGGGGTCAGGCTGGAACGGTGGCTGGACTATTATCGGCAGGAGAATATTGCCTCGATAGGCGCGGGTACGGTAACTATGCGTAAACGATCCGGAGTTGAAAACTGGTATCGGGCATTTGATGGCCCCAGGAAAATTGCTGGACCCTGCGGTGATATCGTTTCGGAAAGAATGCAGGCGCTTGATTTTCTGGCCGGTCATGCCAAGGAGGATCAAATCCTTATGACTTCCGTTTTCCGGATGTCGGATAAAATGCGGTTTTCACAAGAAGGCTTACCGGCTGACGGGGCTGTGTCTGAGAAGACTGAGGAGGCTGGGGAAGCGGAAGCAATTTTCATCCATGTTATGGAAGGCTTTGCTTATGTGGAAGAGATCGACGATTGGTTTTCGGCTTTGATACTCGCATGCGACGGCTATCGTACGCTACAGGACGCAGTGGAAAAAGCGGCTGCCGATTTGGGTATGGAGTTGGATGAAATTCCTAATGAGACGGCGGAAATAGTGAGGCAATTGGTGGAAGAAGGTTTTTTGATTCCTGTCCGTAACCGATAATTGTGATTATTTCATTACAGCGCAAAACAATCCAACAGATGGGTGTAGACCTTACTTAAACGGATAGGATGTAAACGCCAGATTGAGGTGATTCGTGAGGATCCTTGCGTGGCTGCAAATCCCACTATGGAGGAGTGGCGGGCAGAGTAATTTGCACGGGGATGTTTTTTTGACTGTTGGTGCTGTCGCCGAGTTGCCCTGTGCCGTTATACC
>JAYUHW010000121.1:0-4310 GCA_043766615.1 Fibrobacteria bacterium
ATGATATTTAAAAGCTTCAGCACGACGGTACACACACCGCGAAAATGACCGGGCCGGGCAGCGCCGCAAAGATGTTGATCCAGCCCTTCCACATGCACATAAGTGGCATGATCGGGGGCATAAAAATCCTGGGTTTCCGGGACGAAAACGGCGTCCACGCCGGCTTCTCGGCAGAGTTTTAAATCCTGATCCAATGGCCTCGGATACCTGGAAAAGTCTTCTGCTGGGCCAAACTGAAGCGGATTCACAAAAATGGAGACCACGGTGTTTTGGCTTGCTGCCTTACTGGTGGCTACTAGTTTGAGATGCCCCGCATGGAGTGCCCCCATGGTGGGAACAAAACCCAGAGAAACATTGCTTCCCAAGGTACCACGCGCACCCAGAGTTGCGCGCCAACGGCGATAGGCGGTAATGTCCTTAAGAATTTCCATAGGTTGGTCTCCCTACTCCTGACTCCTGACTCCCTAGAGCACTTAGGAGATCCAGTCTACTTTTTCCCCATCGAGGTCGGGGAGAAATACGTAACACCTTCCGGAACCTTGGATATCAATTCTGTCAGCAGCTCCAAATCCTGCGGGTTGCGGACAAAGTCGATATTATTGGTGTTAATGATGAGAAGAGGCGATGCTGTGTAATAATGGAAAAAAGTATTGTAAGCTTGATTGAGGGCTTCGATGTAATTTTCATCTATGCTGCGCTCATAGGCGCGATCTCGCATGCGGATACGTTGCAGCAAAGTTTTGGTATCGGCTTGCAAATATACGGCATAATCGGGTTTGACCAAGCTCCGCTCCATCAAATCGGCGAATTTGTAATACAGGGCCACCTCGTTTTCATCGAGGTTTAAAGTGGCGAAAATTTTATCCTTCGCGAACATATAATCGCTGATAATCTGCGGGTGGAACAAATCCTGCTGCTGGAATAATTCTTTGATTTGCCGGTAGCGGGATAGAAAGAAAAAGACTTGGGTTTGAAAGGCGTAACGATTTTTGTCTTTATAGAAGTCGGACAAAAACGGATTGTTTTCGAACTCTTCATAAACCGGCATGCAGCCCATGCGTTCACTGAGAGCTTTGACCAAGGTGGATTTCCCCACGCCAATGACGCCTTCCACGGCAACGTAGCGCACACGTTCTGGCAAGGAAGCGGTAGTGGTTGGCAAAGGACGGTATTCCTCAATTCCCTGAGGTCCTTGAACACCCAATGCGTGATCCAGCATGGCCTCCACCGTTTCTGTAAACCCGGGTAACACAAAGCCTGGATCCAAATCCACCAAAGGAAACAAGACGAACTGGCGATTCGCAATGGCGGCATGGGGAACTGTCAGGCCATCGGATAGGATGATTTCCCGTCCATAGGCTAAAATGTCCAAATCGATTTCTCTGGGAGCCCATCGTTCCGCGGAAATGCGCCCCAATCGTTTTTCGGTCTCGCTGCAAAACGCTAATAGGGCGAATGGGTCAAGTCGAGTGGAAAAACGAACGCATAAATTGAGGTATTTGCCCTGCGTGCCGGGGCCCACAGGATCCGTTTCGTATACCTTGCTTTTCTTTATAGGTGAAACGGCAATGGTACGCAGGGCATCCAAGGCCTTTTGGAGGTAGGATTCCCGATCATTTAGATTGCTTCCAAGGGCCAAAGTGACCGTGGTTTCGGGACGAGCCATGCAGAAAAAAATATAGAAATATGGGACAAAATCATTCGTCCAACCATTTTTAAATCGAGTAGACCTATCTGGTTAAATATTGTTATCCTTTAGGCACGAGTTGGCCCTTGTTCGGTCTGACCTGAATCGGTCCAATATAGGGGCCTTTTTATATCTTTTCCAGATAATCCATCCCGTTCTTGCCATCATAACCATTTGGCCCCAATTTTAAAAGTATCGAAGGAGATCCATTTTGGCCACCAAACCGAAACCTGCTATTAAAAAATCATCGGACAAAACCAAAGGCCAGGATTACCCAGGGATGGAGAATGGCGCTGTTGATGTGCCAGAGGAACGTGCCCATTCCTCCGATGAGCAGAGTGAATACGATTCGCAGAACGGTGAAGTTGGAGGCGAATCTCAGGAGAGCAGCAATGCGCGCACTCTGCAAGAGGCCAAGGGTCGCTATCTCGAATTGAAAAAACTTGGGATGAAAGAGCTCATTAATATGGGCCTCGATCTCAACCTCAATGATCCCCGCAGCTTGCGAAAACAAGCTTTGGTATTTGCAATTCTCGAGCGCGAAAGCGGTGGCACGGCTTCCATCTATGCTGAGGGCGTGTTGGAAGTCATGGATGAAGGCTATGGCTTTTTGCGTTCTTCCGACCATTCCTATGTGGCTGGACCGGATGATGTGTATGTCTCATCGACCCAAATTAAGCGCTTTGGATTGCAAACCGGCGATACCATTTCAGGCTTGGTTCGGGCTCCAAAAGACAATGAACGGTATTTCGCTTTATTGCGCATCCAAAAGGTAAATGGCGACGACCCGGAAGTGTGCAAGGACCGGGTTTCCTTCGATAACTTGACTCCCTTGCATCCAGATGTGGCTTTCAATGTGGAGTACGATCCTAAAGAAATCAGCACCCGTATCATGAATCTATTTACTCCGATTGGGCGCGGGCAACGTGGACTCATCGTCGCGCCTCCGCGAGCGGGTAAAACTATTTTACTTCAGAATATCGCTAATGCCATTGTCAAGAACCACCCTGAAGTCAAGCTCATGGTGCTGCTCATTGATGAACGTCCGGAAGAAGTTACGGATATGCGCCGAAGCGTCCCAGCGGAAGTGTTCAGTTCGACCTTTGATGAACCTCCGGAACGCCATATTCAAGTGGCCAATATGGTTGTTGAAAAGGCTCGGAGATTAGTCGAGCACGGACAGCATGTGGTTATTCTTCTGGATAGCATCACGCGTCTGGCGCGCGCTCATAACGTGGTTATTCCACATTCCGGAAAGATACTTTCCGGTGGCGTGGATGCCATGGCCTTGCAGAAACCCAAACGCTTTTTCGGTTCGGCTCGAAATATTGAAGACGGCGGCAGCCTAACCATTATTGCCACGGCGCTTATTGAAACGGGCAGTCGTATGGATGAAGTTATTTTCGAGGAGTTCAAGGGTACGGGAAATATGGAATTGATTTTGGATCGTCGAATCGCCGAAAAACGCATTTGGCCCGCTATCGACGTATTCAAGTCCGGAACTAGAAAAGAAGAATTGTTAATGACTCCGGAAGACTTGCGCCGGGTTTGGATTTTACGCCGATACTTGCAAGATCTTTCCCCCGTGGAAATCATGGAGTTCTTGGTCGACAAGCTTAAGAGTGGTAAGAGCAACAAAGATTTCCTGGATTCGATGAATGGTTGATCTTAAAAACATCGGCGTACTGGGTTGTGGCAATATGGGCGGGGCATTGGTCCGAGGCTTGGTTGCCTCCGGAACCGCAAAGCCAAAAGATATTTATGTGTATGACACGTTTGCAGGAGCAATGGATGAGCTTAAAAAAGATCTGGGCGTCCAGACCGTGGTCCATGCTCATGACTTGCTGGACCATAGCGATGTGCTCATTCTGGCGGTAAAACCCCAGATTTTTCACCATGTAGCGCCAGGGCTAAAACCCCAGAGCAGTGAGAAAGAGCGCGTGGTTTTAAGTGTTATGGCTGGGGTCACAAGTGAGAATATCCGTGCCCATTTTCCCGAAGAATATCAAATTGTCCGTGTCATGCCTAACCTGCCTTTATCCGTTGGCGAAGGCGCGACAGCAATTGAAATCGATGGGCATTCAGAAGCGACGCTATTGGTTGCCGAACATATTTTCAAGGCGGTTGGCAAAGCCGTACGCGTAACGCGATATCAAATGGATGCCGTGACTGGTCTTTCCGGCAGTGGACCAGCCTATTTTTTTGAGTTTTTAGATGGATTGATTTTGGCCGGTGTGAAGGCTGGATTGGCCCGCGAGGTGGCATCGGCGTTGGTGATGCAAACGGCAAAAGGCGCTCTGAAACTGCTGGAAAGCGGTAAGGACAGTCCGTCACAATGGTCCGCTAAGGTTTGCTCGCCTGGTGGAACGACAATTCATGGCTTACACGTCCTGGAAACAGCCGGATTTAAAGGCATATTAATGAATGCCGTGGCCGCCGCGGTAGCCAGATCGGCTGAACTTTCCGCCTAGTTGCGCCATTTTTGCTGGGGACAGTGATCCTGTTCCGTGTAATCGGAACGGAAATTCAAAAACATTCCACCTTTACCCGCTACGGGGCTTATCTTATCCGTTATGGTCAAGCCGCAGGCAAGTGTTTCCGTCAAGGTTAGGGTATTCGATTA
>JAYUHW010000122.1:0-5366 GCA_043766615.1 Fibrobacteria bacterium
ACTTCGGCCAAGGCTCAAGGACTCAAATTATTCACCATCAAAAGCCAGGCCGCCGCCTTGTCCAAACCCAAAAACATCGATCCCGCCGGGAATAAAATCCTGAGCGCCGCATCCGATAGCACGCTCAAATTTGTGTGGACGGCTTCCAAATCGGGAAGTCTTTCGGCCAATACCTACAAGCTGTACATCTATTCCTTGGAAGTTCAGGATGTTCTGGAAGTTTTGATTCCCATTTTTCAAACCGAGGTTACCGATACCTTTGCCGTCATTGATGCTAAAAGGACTTTGCTTTCGAAGCGTTACATCTGGAAAGTTTTTGCTCTAAGCCAGGAAGGCACCGGCGTGGTAGGCGACACCACATCCTTTCAGTATCGCAATGATGTGCAAACCCTGTCCTTGGATACGCGTACTTTGAACTTGCAAGGAGATACAATCGCCTTGGGCGATGTCCGCATCGACGTTGTGCCATTGGATGGAAGCACCGATGCACTTCCCTTGTTTTCCATAAGTACCGGCAGCGCGGAAAAGGTTCTGGCGGTTGGCGGTTATCGGCTTACCTTTTCCAAAAGCGGATTTGTAACGGAAAGCCGTACCATAACTCTGGATCTATCCGGCCCCTTACGCATCAAGCAGGTGCTGCCTCCCGCGTCTTGTCGTATCACCGGGCACGTGGTCGATGCCCAGGGAAGGGATCTGGATAACGTAGCCGTTACCTCGGTTGGGGGTGGAAAAACAGTATCCACTTTATCCGATGCTACCGGCTACTTTTTGCTGGGTGTGGTTGCCGCTACCCACGCGGTCTCTTTCGCTAAAGCCGACTACCAGTCCCCGCCCGATACGGTGCTTAGCCTGCTGGCCGGAAAATCCTTGGATCTCGGAAAAATAGTTATCGCCCGTCCTGTGGCCTCGCTTAGCGGCACGGTCAACAATGACAAAGGGGCACCCCTATCGGGCTGCCAAATCCTCATCAAGTCCGCTACCGGTCTTTTGCTGCGCACGCTGCTCTCCGACGACAAGGGAACCTTCGCAGCATTTCTCTCGCCGGGTACGTATCTGGTCGCAGCCTCGCGCACTGGTTTTTTGGGCGAGGAAAAAACCGTGCAACTCACCGAAGTCGCCAATATCGGTTTTCAAATGACTTCGGGCGCATCGGTAGTGAAAGGCCGCATCACGCTCTTGAGCAAGCCAATGGTCGGTTCCGTGCAGTCTGCGCCGCTTCCCGGAGCCAGCGTGGAACTCGTTCCCTTAAGCATCGGTGCTGCGTCCAAAAAAACGGAAGCGGATCTGCGCGGCGAGTACACTTTTTCCGCCGACACTGGTTCGTACACCTTGCAAGTGGCGCGGCCAGGCCGGGCACTCCCAGACTCCTTGCGCGTTCACATTGAGTCCGTCCGATCGACGCTTACCCGGGATGTGGCCTTGCAAGGCTTGGCATCCATCCAAGGCGTATTAACATTGGTACCGGATACCGTGGTGAATCCAGCCAGCGCATCCATCACTTTGCTGAAATCGCCTGGGCTGGGAATTTTCCTCACTGTCATTCCCCAAGCCGCGCCCATCTCAGGCAAGGCCGGCAATCTGGCCTTTACTTTAGAAGGGATTCCGGATGGAAAATACCAAGTCACTTGCGGGTTACCTGGATACGGGCTGGATGTGGAACCGGAGGTGGCCATTGTCGATGGCGTTTGGAAAACAGATCTTGCCCTTAGCCTTCGCAAAGCCACTAAATCTCTGACATTTGATATCAAAGCAGGGGGCAAATCGCTCCCCGGCTCCATCCACCTATTAACGCCGCGCACCCTGGACCTGCCCGCCAAAACTAAGTTGAGTCAAGCTTCTTCCGGCACATATACCTTAACCGCTGCACCGGATAGTCTGGCTGTGATTCCGCTTTATCATTTGACCTTTAAGCTCACTTCCACCGGCAGTCCCGATACCACCATCACCCTGGCCTTTCCCTTCTCCCATTTGCCAAAGCCCTTGACCTTTCAAGATCAAAAGGTGGAGCTGACACTGGAAGCTTCGGCCCCGACGGATTCCGTGCTCCTGGTCTATGGATACGGAGCGCCCACGGATACCTTCCACGTGCCCTTCTCGCAATTGTCGGGCCCTCCTGGTCCTCGCACCATCCTTTTTCAACCCGGAGCCCAGGGCGGCCTCCTCACGTATTACTTCATCATCCATTCGGGATTGCTCACCTATGCCAATGATGAACCGGCACGGCGCTTCAGGGCCCAGGTGGAACCATCCCATGAGCTTGCCACACTTCGTGTAACCGCTGGCGATACCCTGCGTCTGCCTTCCCACTCCCGTTGCGCAATTCTCCTCCACGCTTACGATGCCGCCGGTAGGCGCCTGGATTCCCTGGTAGATGCGGCCGGAACCATCGTCTGGTCTACCAGCGCATCCTTGCCCGCAAAACTTGGAAATCGCTCACATCGTACTTTGGCTCTGCAAACCGAATCCCCTTCTACTGCTTTGGCCAAACGGAGCAGCGCCATACGCTGGGATACCTTGCGTGTTACGGTAACTTTGGACGGCGTCGAAAAGGCCTTGGACCTGGCGACTAAAGTGGTTTCCACCGTCATCAACAAGCTGGTGGTTTCCACCTCTCAGGGCGAGGTGGCGGAACTGCCTGCACCCACATCCTTCAGCCTATTTGTCACTGGATTCGATACCACCACTACTCCGCCCACGCCCATGGTGCCCAACCCGGTACTCAATCTGCTGCCCTCCCAGGCGGGAACGATAAAAGAATTGCAAGCGGTTCTGGACCCGCATTTCATCGGACCTTTGCGCATTCTGGCCAAACACACCAACCCGGATGGTAGCGAGGCGACGACTGAACTTGGCGCGTACCGCGATTCCCTGCAACGCGGACTCAATATCGGCCAGACCCTACAACCTGGCGATTCGGCGCGCCTGCTTTTTCATGACCCATTGTGCGAGCTTCACATTGCGGACTCAGCCTTTGCGGGCAACAAACAAGCCATTCTACGGTTGTACAAAAGGACCGTATCGAAAACTTTTGCAAGCGGCATTTCCGCAACGGTAACAGGAAGTCTATATGAATTGTCCAATGCATCCGGAGTCCTTTTCTCCAAGCCCCCCCGCCTCAGCTTGGGTATCCCAACCACAGTCCGATCGCGACAGAATCAACTCCGCCGTTTTGACGCAATTCAACTCGATTGGACAGCGCTCAAGGATTCCATCCAATCCGAAACCAATTCCTTCAAGGGCCCGGCCCTTAGCGTGGACATTCCCGATCTGGACGGCAACTATTACGGTCTTCTGAGTGCATCCCAGGGCTTAACCGCTGGTCAAGTGGAAATCATCCCCAATCCTTTCAGTCCGCTTGTTCTGGCCACCCATGACGGCAACACCCAATATGGGGCCCGCATTCGTTTGAAGCCGGAATCCGATCGCAGTGCTGAAATCACCATCTCGATCAAGATTTACAACATGGACAGTGAGCTTATCCGCCACCTGGTGGAACACAAAACCGTGCCCAAAGCACCGATAGACTTTTACTGGGACGGCAAAGCGGACGGTGGTAGGTGGGCCAGAAACGGACGTTACTTGGTAAAAATTACCGTGGCTGCAACGGGCACACCGGAAGTCAAATATAGTGTCCTGCCAGTGGTACTGTACCAATGAAAATGGTTATTTTACTAATTCTTTTGGCTGCCAAGCTCAGTGTTTTTGCTGAAGACCGATCGAAAAACATTCACAACACCAAAAGGGAAGCGCCTTATGCCACTCCCATGGACTCGACCCTCTTTTTGCCGCAACAAAGTCCTGTCGCCAATCCTGTAGATACAACCCAACCCAAAAAAGCGCTGCTATGGATTTTGCCCATGGTGGTTCAGAATGCAGACAGCATTTCCAGGGAAGAAAAAAGAGTGGTCGAAGCGGCGATAAGACTGGGGTCTAGCCAGAATGGAGAATACCGGGTTGTCAGTACAGAGGAGACCGCCCGATATCTCACCAGCGAAAACGAGTATTCCCAGGACTGTTTTTCCGAGACCTGTCTCCATGTATTTGCACGAAAATTTGGAAAAGGACGAATACTTGCTGCGAAATACTCACGCGAGGACACACTTGTTGAACTTCAACTGGTACTCTTGGATGGCACGCTGGGAATAGTTAATTCGGCCCAGCGAACCCGTGGCCCTGCTTCTGCCGACAGCCTGGTTTCATTTGCTCGAAAGTCCGCGGAATGCTTTTTGACTAAGGGAAAATGTTCCAACCTACCCATTGCCCCCGGTGAAGGGGAGAAGATCAACTGGCTCACGCATCGTGACTCCGTGGATAATCGCCACCGGTTCGGCTGGGCTGGATCAGGATTACTGGTGGCCGCGACCGGATTGGCTTTGGTGGAAGGACAATTGTTTCAAAGGGATGATCGACGGAATGCGCCTACTGGGGTGATTCTATCCGATGAAGGAGCGCGGTCCTTTTTACGCGGTTTTTTCACAACTCCAACTTTGGGCGCCCGATACGCAGCGATGGGCGGGGCAGGTATCGCGCATGTCAACAATGGGCTGGCCCTATTGATGAACCCGGCCGGCTTGGGCCAAATGCAGGCAGAAAATGCTGTAGCAGCCAAACGCACTTTGCCTGGGGGAACCCCTTCGCTTTTTCTTGCATGGGCTGGACCCGTATTGGGTAAATGGTCCCAGGGGTTGGGCGCATTATATGAAGGTGACGCTCTAGCCAGCGAGACAACTTTGCAAGGCGCGCTCGCATTTGATTTTTCTGAATTTGGGAAAACCTGGGAAGGACTCACTGGCGGGGCAGAGCTTAAACTATACCTTGCGGAAGTGGGCCGGTCGGGAACCGGACAAGACAGATCCACCGGGCACAGCGTGGGAGCGGGCCTGGATATTGGCTTACAGGCCAGGATCAGCGAAAAAATCACCGCCGCATTTTCGATAAAGGATGTACTCAGCATACTGCGCCATAGCAACACGTTGACCAATCAAGCTCAGGGTGAAGTCCTGCCACCCGAATATTGTTTGGGCACGGCCTACCATGCTTCATCAACTCTGTTGCTGCTTATGGATGGCCAAAAGGGGTTGTATGCGGATCAAGCCGACCATGTTCGCATTGGAGCGGAACAGGTGCTCTTTCGATGCCTCTCCCTGCGTGGCGGCATGCATCAGATTTTTGGGAGAGAAGCGATACGAAAGATGTCGGTTGGATTTGGTCTCAATACGTTACCATTCACAAACGGTACCACAAAAGGTATTACAAAAAGCACCGCAAACAGCCCGCTGGCGCTGAACTACAGTTATGAATTTGCACTGAACGAAGACGAGCCCCTGGGAGGGGGCCAACAGTTCAGTTTGGAAATGGGATTCTAA
>JAYUHW010000123.1:0-17539 GCA_043766615.1 Fibrobacteria bacterium
TCCGTCTAACCGAACGCTCAGCTCCTGGAAATCCTTTGCACTGGGATTGGAGGTCCTGACCAAAACATAAATGCCCTGGTCCTTGGCTACATCCTGGAACGGCTTAATGGTATCCTGGCCCATATAAGGGGCCACGGTCACCGCATCCGCATCGAAAACTTGAAAAGCCATTTGTGCATAAGCGCCGGAGGTGCTGGAAATATCCCCGCGTTTGGCATCTAAAACAACGAGTGGTCCCGCCGCCTTAAAGGCCACGATCAGATCTTGCAGCACTTTCAGACAGGGCAGACTCACCGCTTCGTAATACGCTAAATTGGGCTTGACCGCTGCCGGTAGGATATTCTTAGCCAGCATGGCTTCCAGCATGTCGGAATAAAATCGTTTGATGCGTTCCTCCGGCGTCCCAGCGCCGGGGATTTTTTTCAATACTGGATCCATTCCCACACAAACCGCATTGCCGGCTTGTCGGGTCCGTGAAACTAGTCTTTCCTGAAAACTCATACCCAATCCTCCCGCCTGGGAAAGCTACTCAATCCAGTGGCTTTAGAGGAGGCGGTGGCGGTAGCGATGGTGGGATGGATACCGTAAGTGGCGGTGCCGCATCCCAGGCGATGTCCTTAAGGCGTGAACGGGCATAAGCTAGGAAGTCGCTCCAGTCTGCCAGTGACATCTGTCCAACTTCGGCGCACCAAGTCGAAAGCTCCCCCGCATGGGAAACCTCCAGGACCCGTGAATTAAAATTCATCCACACCGAAAAATCATAGAGTTGGGAACAAGCCTTTCGACGCACTAAGTTGGAAATAAATCGCTCTTTAAGCCAAATTTGAAAAACTGCCTCCAGGCTTTTTTGCAATTGGACGCGGTTAGGATAATGCTCCAGCAGAGGAAATTTAGGGATTCTATTATTGATGACATAAGTGGACATGGGCTACATCCGGGGCGACCAGAAATCGGAGAAAAATAAAAATATAATCTAAATGTTTTCTGAGGTTCCGTTCATCGCTCAAATGTTAACTTTACCCCAGAGGTAAACATGGATTCCGTAGCAGAGAAATACAATGCAGTCATCGTGGCTAAACAAGATTTTAGCCCGGATTTGTTCATCATCAAGGTAAAAACGGACAAACCGATGGCCGAGTTCGTTTCAGGCCAGTATGTGCTTTTGGGGCTCTCATCAAACCTCCCGCGCCGTGAAGGCAGTGAGCCAGAATTCAAGGAATCCAAGCCGGATCGAATGGTGCTCAGGGCGTATTCCATTGCCTCCTCCGGTCTCGAGCCCAACCTTTTGGAATTTTATATTTCCGTCGTTTACAACGGTCAACTCACTCCTCGCTTAGTGAGCATCAAACCCGGCGACCGCATTATGGTGGGAGAAAAAATTCGTGGACTCTTCACCTTGGACACCGTCCCGGCAGAACATAAAAACGTCATCTTAGCTGCAACCGGTACCGGCCTTGCCCCGTACGTCTCCATGATGAGGTACCATTCCATAAAACCTTATCCGTTCCGGTTCATAATTTTGCACGGCGCACCTTATGGATGGGAACTCGGCTACTTGGAGGAGTTGCGCCTACAGGCACGGCACCTGCCTCGGGTCACCTATATTCCGTCGATTACACGCACCAAAGTAGACCCATGGTGGACGGGCGAAACGGGACGCATAACCCAATATTTCCAAGGTGACGTATTGCAGAAAAGGCTAGATGTTGCTTTAGACCCAAGCCAGACTTCCGTTTTCCTCTGTGGCAATCCCGCCATGATAGAAGAAGTCAGCAAGCTACTGGAACCGCTAGGTTATTCCACGCATACTACGGAAAAGCCCGGTAGCATGCACATCGAAGAATACTGGTAGAGTTCTTAAACCAGAGTATCGGAATCGTCGGCGCTTAGGCTATCACCCCGTAAATCATCGGCCAGTGTCCAAATAAATTCACTGGCTTCTTTGTTTCCCGCTAAATGATAGGCGTTGATAAGGTTGCGTAAAACCCGTGCTATTATGGCCTCCGGCGAAGCTGGAGTATAAAGCAGTTGGGCAAAGTCTGGAGCGTATTTCATTTCCAGCTGACCAAGTCTCCTTTCATCCAGGATTTTGCCACCGTCAAAGCAATCAATTATGATATCCCGCTGGCCTTCTCGTGCCCGTGTCAGAAAATGTTCCGGTACGTCGCAGCCATGGATTTCCAGCCCCAATCGGTATCCGACTAACATGAAAATACAGGCTAGAGTAATTGGGATTCCTTGCCGTTTTTGGATCACCTGCACTAAATCACTATTGGCAGGATCGTAATACCCGCTAGTTGCGCCGCAAAAGCCGCGATGGGTAAATAAATATTCGGCCAAGGATTCCGCATCCATGCCAAACCCGGTGTCTCTAAAGTCTTGGGCCAAGTGGTCCAGTAGCGATTCCAATTCAGGGTGCTTTGGCACTTTGCCCTCAGTTCCGGTTCCAGAAAGAAAGAGGGAAAGTCCAGACAAGGCTGATTCCAGTTTTTGCATCGCTTCCGGTAACTGGCGCCAGTTCAGCCATGCTCCACGGAATCCTGTTCGAGCCCGATTGCCCAACAAATCCAGAATTTTTTGTCGGGACACTTCCGGGATCTCGCTTAAGCGGGCGCGGATGGCAGGCTCCCAAGCGGAAAGATTCGCTTGAAGTTTTTCCCAAACATGAATGCGAACGGAGGCGCTGTCATCATCCAGCAGTTTGAGAATGTGGACTAGGTCTTTGCTAGCGTTCATAGCCAAAGAAGTTAAAAATTACCGGGCCAGGATGTATATTCATCCGTGAATCATGACCACCCAAATTAAAAACCGACGGCTTTTTGTCGGCGATTTACATGGATGCCTGGCCGAACTGAACGACCTTTTAGAGTTGTTTAGTTTTAGGCCTGGTTTAGACACCTTATTTTCAGTGGGTGATGTGGTAGGGAAAGGACCCGATGTACCCGGCACCTTGCGTCGATTAAAAGACCTCGAAGCCAATGTGGTTACTGGAAATCACGATCAAATTATCCTTCGGGCTGCGCAGAAAGCAGCCCCGCTACGCAGCCATAATGATCAAGAATACCTCAATTCCCTGGGCACAGAATCGGAAATTTGGATGCCTTACATCGCCGCTTGGCCCGCCTACCTTGAACTCGAGGATATCATTTTGGTGCACGCAGGCCTTGAGCCCGGAAAAAGCAATATGCAAGATATGTCCACACAAATATTAGTTCGGATTCGAACCTGGGATGGTAAAGGGGATGATTTACATTGCCCGAACGATCCCCCTTGGTTTGACTGCGTAGCGCCTGAAAAAACTATCGTGTTTGGCCATTGGGCCCAGCGAGGACGGATCGATCTCCCCCGCTTCAAAGGTTTAGATACGGGTTGCGTCTATGGTGGTGCGCTCACCGGCTGGTGTCCGGAGGAAAACCGTTTTCTGAATGTCCCGGCTCGGCGCGCCTATTCTCCCATCCATTATCATTGAATCCACCGGCCTTTGGTGAAGCAGAGGTACTCTACTTGAATGACGCGTGGCGTACAAGGTAAGCAGTCAGTCGACTTCCCATCGGCGAATGCTGTTGGTGCCTTTGCGAGCATGGATGGGATGCCCGAATACGAAAATCAGTATATCTCCCTTTTTGACTAAGCCTTGTCCCGTTAGCTCTATAGCCACGCGTCGGAAAATATCTTCTGGATTGGTCACGGGCTTGATCATCACGGGCGCAACACCATAATAAAGGGTACTGCGGTTGTAGATATTCGCGTCCGTGCAGGCGACAACTATGGGTGTATTGCCACGGAAGGTGGCGAGAATACGGGGTGTGGTTCCAAAGGAGCTGATGGCCACCACGGCCTTAGCCCCACTGATGCCGCTTAAATATTGGCCTGCCTCGCAGACCAGAGCAATGGTTTCCGGATGTGAAATACCAACTATTTCCTCTTCCAAGTTTTTTTCCGTAGTGCGGATGGTGCGATCCATCATCTGCACGGCTTCCACAGGAAACTTCCCGGTAGCGGTTTCACCCGAGAGCATCAAAGCATCTACGCGAGCCAAGGCCGCGGTGGAAACGTCCGTTACTTCCGCTCGGGTAGGCCGAGCTGAGGTAGTCATGGTTTCCAGCATTTGCGTGGCGATGATGGTCACTTTACCCAATTCCCGGGCAAGTTGAATGGTATTGCGCTGCACTGTAGGAATCAGCTCCAAATCGAGTTCCACACCCAGATCGCCTCGGGCCACCATTACCCCTTCCGCCGTTTCAACTATTTCGCGAAGGTTGGCGACGGCTTGCGCGCTTTCCACTTTGGCAATAACGGGAAGCTTCAGATCCAGGGTCCCCATAAAACGCTTTATGGCCTTAACGTCGGCACCATTTCGAATGAACGAGGCTGCCACCCAGTCGAATCCAAGCTTTTTGATAAATCGTAAATCCGCTTTATCCTTGACGCTGAGTACGGGCAATCCCAGGTCTACGCCAGGCACATTCAAGGATTTATTGGGACTGAGCGCTCCTCCGCGGATGACGCGGCAATGGACTTGGACGCCGGAAATTCTCTGAACGCGAATTTCAAGCTTTCCGTCATCAAGCAGAATACGCTGGCCAGGCTTGACCAGTTTTGCCAATCCGTTAAAGGAGATGCCGATGGTGCGGAGAGTGGGATTTCCCGGCTTGGGTACCACGGTAACATCCCCGTCTGGTTCCAGCATATATTCCTTGGAATCCACACGCACCTTGGGACCCATGAGGTCCGCCAGTACCGCGCAAGGCATCTTGAGCTTGCGGGCCGCGGCGCGGATAGCGGACAGGTAACGGACGTGCTGTTCTGCATTGCCATGCGAAAAATTTATTCGAAAGGCATTGGCTCCAGCCAAGATTAATTTTTCCAGAACGCCTGGCACTTCCAAGGCCGGTCCCATCGTAGCCAAAATTTTAGATCTGCGTAGTATCATACCCTGAATAATAGCATCCTGAGTATCGGGTGGGATGTATATTTTTTAGCATGACGGGAAAAAATATCTGCTAGTCTTAATTATTGCCTCTTTACTTACTGCCGTATACACGGGATTAATGATCTTTTTTATCCGCGGCGCATTGATGCTGGGACGGTCCCGTTCCGCAATTTCAGATGCCCCTGTGCACGCGAACACGCTGGCATATGCGAATGAGGTCGCAACCTTGCCAAGCATTTCGGTAATCGTTCCCCTGCGCAATGAAGAACAATATGCCGCTGCAACTTTGGCTGCCTTGTCCGAACAGGACTATGCAGGTGAGTGGGAAGTGCTCTGCGTCAACGACAGGTCCGTGGATCGCACGGCAGAAATCATTCAGGAATTTTGCTTCAAAGATCCTCGCTTCAAAGTCGTGCATATTCCCATCGACTCTCCCGCCATTCCCAGCCCAAAAAAAAGAGCGTTGGCGGCCGGATTTGCTTTAGCGAAAGGCGTTATTCTGCTTACCACAGATGCCGATTGCATGGCTCCCAAAGGTTGGATACAGTCCATGGCACGATGTTTTACCAACGATGTCGGCATAGTCCAAGGTCCCAAACGGATCCGTGGCAATGGCACGCTGCTTTCCCGTTACCAAGAACACGAAGTCTTTGGTTTGGTTAGCATCGAAGCCGCGACATTTGCCCTTGGCCGCCCCATGATTGCGAGCGCGCCATCCCTGGCCTATCGTAAAGAATTGTATGAACGCGTGGGTGGCTTTCAAAATCTGGAGGACACGGTTTCCGGTGATGACGACTTGCTGGTGCGCAAAATGCAAAAAGAATCGCAATGGAAAGTAGCCTACAATCCTTCCCCCGATGCCTGCGTGACGACTTCGCCGGTGACGACCTGGCAGGGTCTTTTGCAACAGCGCGCCCGTTGGGCCAGCAATGGCGCCCACTATGAGGAAAAAGGATTTGTGGGATTGCTCATCTGCATCTATGGATTTTACTGGTGGCTGGCACTGGCTCCGGTTCTAGCCGCGTTTGGAGTAGTGCCCTGGTCTGCATTTTGGATTCCCGCGGTTATAAAGATTTTTTTGAGTGGAATTTTCCTAAGTATCACATCGAAAAAATTAGGTCATCAAGGCTTGCTCCGAGACCTCATATGGTGTGAAATACTCCATGTGCCGATTATTTTATTGGCTGTTCCCATGGGACATTTGGGTTTGTACCGATGGAAATAAAACCGCATTACATACTGGTTCTGGGAAGCCTAATTTCCCACCTCCTGGTAAACGCCGCTCCCAATCCTGGGGCAGCCCCCAGCGATACGACAGCCCGCGCGTCAGATCCTTGCCGTGAGTTGATTGCAGGACTGGTTTCCAATTCAGTCAATGTTGAACCCTTTCTTCAAGTCGCTGCCTGTCGACTCCACTCAGAATCGGGTGGTCGATCGCCCACACATCTGGCGCAGGTGCGCTCCAATCCCTCCGATTCCATATTGAAAAGTAGACTTCCCGATGATGTGAATTGGTATATCCGCCATCTGTCCCAATTTCGATCCCGCCGCGATTCTGCCCGTGTGGTGAACATGGCTTATTTGGTAAACACAAAAAATTTGAAAAACCCAGAGGTATTCCGGGAATTGGCGGAAGACTACATAATGCTAAGCGATCCATTTCACGCAGCCCTTGCATACCTGAAGGTTGCGGAGCGGGATAGCATGCAAAACGGCATGGTCCAGTACCAATTGGAAAACTTACTACGCACTTTAACCGTCGAAACACCTACGACACAATTACTGGACTCACTTACCACTGCCTTTTCCCCCACCCAGGCTAAATCGGCGGACATCTTGGAAATGCTGTGCTGGGAATACCGGAATTATTCCTGCGCATACCGAAATTTCATGTCGTCCCTATCATTGCGAAATCCTGGCCCCGGCGCCATTCTCGATCGCGTGAATCGCCTGCAAACTTTTGGACTTTTCGATAATGCTTCTGCAATTCTGGACAAACTGGCATGGCGCACACTATCCCAACCCTGGCAATCCACGGCACGTAATTTGTATTTGCGCATTCGATTTCAATTAAAGGATTGGCATTCCATTGTCGCTGAAACGATGGTAACTAGCGAGGTACGTCAAAAGCCGCTCAACGAAGAGGAAGTTTTTATTGTGGCCAACGCTCAGCTTAAGCTGGGAGATCCGGAAAAAGCCTTGTTTTGGTTGAAAAGGCTGGAAGAAAAAACCACACCTTCGCTTTGGGCGTTTCGCGGTCGCCTCCTCAAGGCCCAAAGTTTTTTGGCCCAAGGCAAGGCGCAAGAATCCGCCGATGTCCTCAAAGCTTTGAAACAGGATCCCAAACGCCAGGAAGGAACAGGGCCTATTCTTTTCTGGCAGGGTTGCCTAGCTGTAGATAGAGGCCATTTTGGAGCGGCCGAATCCTTGTTCGTGTTGGCTTCGGCCTATACTGGAAGCGAAGAAGCGCAACGGGCTCTGGAATATCGGTTTTACCTGATGCAAGACACTGGGGCGTCTCGCCCACATTTTTTTCGGGGCTTGATGGAATCGCCACACGACAACCCAACCCGCCTCCAATCTATGCAACGCGTCTCTCAAAGTTCACCGCTTTGGCCACATGCCCAGCTTGAAAAAGCCCAAATTCTGGTCCAAATGAGCCTGCCCGACAGTGCGGAAAAGGTGCTGGATTTTGCTGCGCATAACAGCCAGGATCGCTTGGCGGGCCTGCATGCCGAAGCAAGGGCAGCCTTTTTGGCGGAAAAACTTTCCGGTGGACGACAGGCCGCTCTTGCCAGATACGAGGACCTACTGATAAAATATCAGCAAGGTATTATCCCGGAATTTTCCCGGGAACGGATCAAAGCCTTAAAATGAAAGCCTGGTAGAAATGAGCATTCGTTGGATTCGAAATGTAGTCGTCGATGGCAGGCAATCCACTCTGGAGGTCTTGCTTGGCGATCATAGCATTGCTGATAAGTGTTATATACGCATGAATCAGGAAGAAGAAATATGGTTTCGTCCCGACACGGACAATCGCGAACAGGTTTTGCAGCAAGGTATTGACATATTGAAACATCGCCTTAAGGGTAAAAACGTTCTGGCGTCCAATGGTTCTGCTTTTCCCTGGCACTGATCGCGCCCTTTTCAGAATTTGGTACATTTTGAGTGACCTATGACTATGCCCCGCCATAATCGGTATTTCTGCGTACATGGACATTTTTACCAACCTCCTCGGGAAAACCCGTTGATGGAACAGGTAGAGCTCCAGCCCTCGGCACTGCCGGCTCATGATTGGAATGAACGTGTGTTTGTCGAGTGTTACGCCCCCAATGGCGCCTCGCGCATTCTGGATGACAAAGGCCGCATCCAGGACATCATGAACAATTACGCTTACATGAGTTTCAATATTGGACCCACTCTGTTTTCCTGGCTGGAAGAAAAACATCCGTATACCTATTCCCGGCTTATGGAAGCGGACCGGGAAAGTTGCCTTCGACTCGATGGCCACGGTAATGCCATGGCTCAGGTATATAACCACGTCATTATGCCTCTGGCTTCGGAAGAACAAAAACGCCTGCAGATCATGTGGGGCATCGAGGACTTCAAGCGTCGTTTCAACCGCCTACCAGAAGGTATTTGGTTGGCGGAGACGGCCATCAACATGGCCACGGTAGTCAGCCTTATTCGCGCCGGAATCAAATACACCGTTCTTGCACCTACGCAGGCACAAAGCGTCCGGTCCCTACATTCCGATGGTTGGAGTGACGTATCCGATAACAATATTGACACGCACCGGCCTTATCGTATTTTCCCCATCGCCGATGACGGCACGCCGATGGAAAAGGGGTACCTGGACGTCTTTTTTTATAACGGTCCGCTTTCCCATGGCGTGGGCTTTGATCATTTGCTCACCAATGCCAACCGATTTGGCGAGCGCATTTCAGAATCATTCGCCCAGCATAATTCCGAAGATCAGTTGGTGACGGTGTGCACGGATGGCGAGTCCTATGGCCATCACGAACCGTTTGGAGACATGTGCGCGGCTTACATGTTCCGTGATGTCGCGCCCCGTCTAAACATGGTGCCCGTCAATTATGCCTGGTATCTTGCCACACACCCGCCTCAACATGAAGTGCGACTCAAGAACGCGCATGGACTAGGAACTGCTTGGTCTTGCGCCCATGGAGTCGGTCGCTGGAGTGAAGATTGCGGTTGTTCCGATGGTGGCCAGCCCGGCTGGAATCAGAAATGGCGAGGACCACTACGCGAAGCATTCAATCGCCTCTATAAAGAATCGGAAACATTTACTGAAGAAGCCGGGCCAAAATACTTTCGCTCCTGGCCTGCAGCCAAGGACTCCGCTTGCTTGTCTTGGCAACTGAACGCAACCCAAGTACAGGAATGGTGGGATACCCATCTGATTCCAGGCGTAGACCGTACTGCGGCTGTTACAACCATTGAGATCTTGCGATATTCACATTATATCTTCACAAGCTGCGCCTGGTTCTTTTCCGATATCAGCGGAATTGAGACTGTCCAAAACTTGAAATATGCCATTCGTGTTCTTCACCTACTGGAAGCACGCGAAGTAACCTTCCAGTTACGTAAGGATTTTTTGCAATTGCTTGGACAAGCAAAATCCAACCTTTCAGGCAAAACCGGCGATCATATTTTTATGGAATTGGAGGCGGAAACCCTTCCCGCGCACGCTTACTTGGCTTTGGGACAATGGGTCAAGGCCTTTAGTGGAGAACCCTTTGCCTACGCAGAAAGTCCAGCCTGGAAACTCACGGCAGAATTACAGCGCAGCTTTGGGATATGGACCATTCGCGAGACACATTTTCGCCACCAGATAAGCGGTGACGTGCAGTCGGCTTGGCTTGTGTATCATCAAGATGGATTCGATGTGGACATCATGGCCTTTTGCCATAACCCGGAAACTCCGCTTCAGAATTGGGAGCCAACTGCCAACCCCCATGCCGAGACTCCGGAACTATGGCTTTATCCACTCAAGCCTTTCACCTTGACTGCCAAAATGTTGCCACCGGACATTAAAGAAAAGATGGCCATTCACCTTAAAAATTCTTTCTGGGAAGACTCGCGGGAAGAAGTCCGTCTCCAGGAATGGCGCTTGGCCATTAAGGAAAAACAGTTTCGACGCCTCGGTTGGCCACTGCCACGCAGTGTTTTGCAAACGCTGCACATTATTGAAAATTTTAGACTCGTCGAAGCCTTGCTTAATGGACTGCAAAAAAATGATGTCAATGAAATGCTGCGGGCCTTGGTGATGGCCACGCACCTGCGCAGTCAGGGAATTATTGCCCATCTTGGACCTGCCAAACGGAAATTGCACAACTTTTTAGTCCTCTTTAGCGGTCAGATAATGGATTCATCCGAAAAATTGGACTTGAAGCCGTTTTTTGTGCTTCTTGATTTAGTGGACACCCTAAAACTGAACTCGGAACGCTATAGAATTGAGAATTTAGCCTTTCCCATCTTAAATGCCCTAAATTCCTGGAAAAATACAGGTCAATTCTCCATGAAATTCGAACTCGAGGACGCTATTTTGCTTTTGGATAGATTAAATTTTAACACGGAAGCGGTTAAATCGTATCTTGATTCCAAGAAAGCGGCGGATCCATGATCTCGGAGACTCTTCTCATACTCACCATCCTCGCGGCCGTATTCATTACGGGAGCTTCCGTTGGGCAATTGATGCTTCGTTTGCGACTCGCCCGTATGGAGCGCACCAATTTGGAATTGGAACAGAAACGCGTTGTCGATTTAAAAAAAGCCATCAACGCCCGAGCCATCATCATCGAACGGCGACAACCCACCCGGTTTGAACTGGATGTTCAAGAAGAGATTGATGAAATCCTCGGCGACATAGAGAATTCCTGATCGCAAGCCGAAAGCTAGGCGCAGGATTGCCCATCCCATAAATTCTCACTTGTCGATACGCTTCTCTACCCTCCCAAGCTCTCGATCCAATCCAGACCGAGGAAAAATTCTTTCCCAGGAGACAGCATGATTCCCATCCTCACTTTGGCTGAGATGAAGGACGTCGAACGGCGGACCACAAGCGAATACGGGCTCAGCGAATACGATATGATCATGAGCGCTGGAGAAGCGGTTTTTGAAACCATCAAGACCATGATGGAAGATTTTGAAGATAAAGAGGACCTGAACGACGAACCGATGATGGATCCATTGGGAAGCCCGTCCGACGAGCCCGGTCCACGCATCCCAGCACCACATGAAGAGAGTATTGCGTTTGTTTGTGGTCCCGGACATAATGGAGCCGATGGTTTGGCCGCAGCCTTATTGGCCGCGCAGGCAGGCTATGTTGTAGTGATTTATCAGACGCCTTCCGACCGGGGTTTTTCACCGGAAACAGAAAAGCTGCATCAACAAGTGGCTGATGCCGACTTAACCATCAATTTTATCCGTTCACCACTGGACCTTCCGGTTTTTCAGGATGTCACTTTGATAGTGGACGCCTTACTCGGCAGTGGCATCACGCGCAATCCTGAAGGATTGATCCAATCTTGTATTTTTGGAATGAACCAAAGTGGCGTGCCCATAGTTTCCGTGGATGTGCCTTCTGGTATACGCTGCGACACAGCGGATGCGACAACCGGGGCGGTGGAAGCATCGGCCACCGTATGCTTGGGGGCCATGAAATTGTCCGCGGCGTTTTATCCCGCTTCGCTTTCTTACGGCAAAATTGGTTATAGCCCCATCTGCTTCGATGAAAGATTGTTGATGAGCCAGCCTTCTCGTATGCGGCTCTACACACTTGATGATGCCATAACCGATTATCCTGAACGCGACTATAAAGCCAATAAATACAATACTGGAAAGGTGCTGGTGATTTCCGGTTCGCGCGGTATGCATGGCGCCGCAGCCCTATGCTCTAATGCCGCCCTAAGGGCTGGAGCCGGAATCGTAAAATTGGCTTACCCGGCCGGTATCCACAATGAGACCACGGTGCATATTCTCGAAGTGATCGGCGTCCCAATTGGCTCCAGTCAGGGAATTGGCGCCCAGGGTCCGGGACATTTTCGACTGGAACATTTGGACGAACTGGTTCCCCTGTTGGAGTGGGCGGACAGTATTCTAGTAGGTCCTGGATTGGGAAAACATCCGGAAACATCTGACTTTCTCAATGCCCTGATGCCCTTGCTCAATGGGAAGCGCGCCGTAGTAGATGGTGAAGCCTTGGATTATTTTCAACCCGATTTCGCTCGCACCCACACCGACCTTAGGGGGTTCGATAATTTTGTCATTACGCCCCATGCCGGCGAATACAAAAGAATGGGTGGCGAATATGATTATGATGAGCCAGGTGAATTGATAAAAACGGTGCGGACCTTTTCTCAAACCAGAAATCTCAACGTGGTGCTGAAAGGTGCCACAACTTTATTCGCATCACCGGATGGACGGGTTGCAGCTTTGCCAGTTGGCAATCCCGGCATGGCCACGGCCGGTTCCGGAGATGTGCTGGCCGGGATCATCGCAGGATTGCTAGCCGTTAAACCCTGCGATCAAGCCGCCACTTTTGGCGTGTACGCCCACGGAAAAGCCGGGGACTTGGCGCGCAAAGACAGGGGCACTTTGGGGCTTGTGGCCTCTGATTTGTTGCTGTACTTGCCGATGGCATTGGTCGAAATCGAAGAAGGCGGCGAAGACGATCCGGAAGACTGGATCGGCGACTAAGACTTTTTCAGGCCTGCTACCAAAACTTCATGCAATAAACCATTCGACGAAATAGCGCTTTGTTCGGTAATGGAGACGTTACCGCCAAAGGCGGAAAATCTGCCACCTGCTTCGGGCATTATAACAGCAAAGGGTGCAATATCCCAAATCGAAACAATGGGATCCGCCATTGCTTCCGCCCTTCCGGCGGCTACCAAAAAATGTCCGTAGCAATCGCCCCAACCCCTATGTAGCTTGGCCCGACTCCGTAATTCCGACCAACCTGGACCGTAACCCAGGCGTTCCATGGTGGAAGCGCTGCCATCGAGAATCAAAGCATCTTCCAGCCTAGAGACAGTGGAAACTCGGCAAGGCTTTCCATCCAGGACACAGCCTCCACCCATACTGGCAGCCATGACGTGGCCCAAAGCAGGCAATGCCACCACGCCCACTACCGGTCGACCCTTTTCCAGCAATGCCAGCAATGTGCCGAATAAGGGAACGCCATGAATGAAAGCTTTGGTTCCATCGATAGGATCAATAACCCATTCCCTATCCGCACTACCGGCTTGTGTTCCGAATTCTTCACCGATAATGCCGTAATCGGGTGTGTGCTTGGCCATCATGCTCCGCAAAACTTCTTCCGATTGTTTATCTGCGAGAGTTACTGGACTATTGTCCGACTTGGTCTCTACCTGTAGTGCAGTCTGGAAATGAGACAAGACTATTTTCCCGGCCACGGCAGCCATTTCCAATGCGAATTCCAACTCTTGCTGATAGGCTGGCTTCAACGTCCCCTCCAAATTCTTTTTGTCTCAGTATGCATTCTAATTTCCCTATTCCCAATCCACACGGACCCATTCAAAAGGCATCATTTCTATTACAATGCTTCCGTCCTGGACGGTTATGGACTCATAGGGTCGGGCGCGATAATCCTCCGGATGCTGCATTGCCAACATTGCATTTTTTTCATTTAGGCGGCGGATACCTTTGAGTGCGCCCGGCGATGGGACGCGCACGTGTCCGGAAATTTCTTCAAGGTTAGCCAACAATAGCGTGCGCCGATTTCCCTGCGTTAAAATCACACCATCAAATCGAAGCGGATCATTGGAAAAAAGATCGGTGACATATCCACCCCTGAATTCAGCGAAATCAGCGAATACGTGGTAAAGAGGATACACCCAACCTGGGTCGAGCCGCAAATCCGAATCGGGTACGGTCAATTGATCCGGACCCAGATGCTGTCCGGAAAGCAGTCCCAATAAACCTGTCGTTTCATAAAATGTTGCCGAGAGTCCGGAATCGGGCGCTTCAAGGGCCAGCCGTTTAAGGGAGCCCAGGGTCCAGCCCGCGCCAAACAAAGAGAATTGACGTGCATCCACTTGCCCTTTCCAGGAATCTGGTGAGTCCAGGAGAGTCGGTGACTTCAAGCTTGCCGACAAAGGCGAACGCTTTAATGTGATCGCAGTTACGATCGATTTTTTATTCGGCCAAAGGGAAGCGAAGCTCCGAAGGATTGAAGCCTGCCCTTCCAGCGCTTCAACCAGGGTGCGATTGTCGTTCAAGTGGACTTGCGGGGAAACGGCAAAAGCTAAATCCACACTTCCATCCGGATCAGGACGATTACGATTGAGCAGGACAAAATCTTCATTCGATCCAATGGTAAACCGCGCCGCTGGGGCCAAAGCTTGCAAGTACTTGCGGGCAGCAGACAAAAACACAATCGGTGTGGTTCGGCGCTCGTTGGATAGTATCAGCCAACGCAGCACTGGAGAACCCATCCGGCCAAACGCCTCAGCAAAGTTGGCCAAAGCGTCTTCCATTCCCTGCTCGGGAATAAGCAAGGCCACCTCCAAAGGAATATTCAGGAGTTTGGCCTCATGGGTGGAACGAATAATTGTATCCGGGCAGGAAGGATGGGTAAGCCAATAATTTGCGCGCAAATGCGTGGGAGCTAAGGCCTGTATACGGGTTATATCGATTACACCAGGAAGGATTTTATGGGATGCAGAACCAAACCCCCAAGTGGGCAGCGGTCGACCCTCCCCTTGTCCTGGGAGGAGTGCCACTGCATTTGGAGTAAGCAAGGGTGCTGGCGATGAAAAGGGGTCCGCAGCTATGGATAAAGGCTGGAAATCTTTTCCAACTAATTCCAAAGTCACGGACTGATTGGTTTCCCATCCAACGTCCACGACACTCGGTTTAGGTCTGGCTTGCGGCGGACTATAGATTTTAAAAGAACCATCGCTCCAATTGCGTTGGTCTTCCATTTCAAATGTTTCCCCAGAAAAGGTGACCTGGGCCAAAACTTCGGGCTCAATTTGATGGGCCAAGGACTCTAAATCCAGGAAAGGCTGATGCGGATTGATGGCTTCTGGAAGATTAAGGGGTTCCATCAAACCACCAGGGCTTTTCACCCAAATGAATTGACCCACGTATTCCCGTAGCGGAAGCAGTAGACAAAGCGATGCCCGATTAAAGGAAGATGCCTGTAAGGACCGCCCTTGTGCCTTAAAAACAAGGGTACCGGACGCACTACCTTGTAAGGAAATGCGCCAGACGAAATGAAAACCCGGCTGTTGGTGGGTTAAGGTAAAATGGACGTGGAACGAATCCCCGGTGGCAACCACTTCCTGCCCGGAAAGGACAGCGGGAATGGGTTCCCAGTTAGGCCCCCGTAAGGAGGAGTAAATCCTCCGGATCACCTCGCGGCTTCCCAGTTTAATTCGGCGCAACTCACCCTGTTCCAAAAGCATGGACATGGGACCTGCCTTGAGTTTAACGGAATAAGGCAAATGGGCGGGACCCCCGCAACGCAAGGCTGGCATGGAAAGGAATGACATGTATTTCAATTTAAGAAGAAAGCGCTGGCTTTGGGCCACGGTAAACTCAGACCCACCTAAAATAGTCGCATCAATTGGGAAGTATTCAGCAATTGTCCGGCATCAAAAGTCCAGACCTTGAATCCTGTGCCATATCAAATTTGCACCGTTTCCCTTACACTTGGAGCTTTGTTGGTCAATTTATTTACCCAGGAAGGAATCCACTGCACGGAACCCCACGTTCCCAGCAAGGCTACTGTAGCGAGTCCGGCGCCGATAAGCGTGTACTTGACCAATCCTTCCTGAAAAAGTTCTGCCACAGAAACTTTAACCGTCTCCTTCCGATGGGAGGATTCCCATTTTTCAGATTCAGGAACAAAAATTCGAATGAAAAAGGTAAGGAATGCTGGAGCCGCAAGTTGCCATGGACCTTGGACAAATGCACAAAGGCCGGAAAAGATGGAGTAGAGCAGAACACTCCAAAACATGGCGCGCGTTCGTCGTATTCTATCACCCAGCCAGCCCAGGAGAAGGCCAACCATTTACCGGAACCCTGAATCAGGTCCAATCCTTGAGAAACCACTGACTGTTTGCTGATAACCGCGTCCACGCCCATTTTCAACCCTCCAGAGAAAAGCCTTGCCTATCCTATATCGAAAAAGATGTCCCACGGAAAAATAATTGCGCGTGGTAGAAATCATTTGGAAATAACTTCCTTATCCTTCGAGATCTCGATTGGTAAGCCTTGCTCTAAAAATAGCCCCTTCTCCGAATTTATTGCGAACGGCATCCATAGCACTGTCCAAATTGACCATCGGTTTAGGGGCTTCAAAAAGGGAAAGTTGCTGCGATGCAACGGTAAAATGTGAAAGCCGTACCCCTATCAGCCTAAATACTCTTGCCCGATTGCCCGGTCGATAGAAGCGAATTTCCATCCATAAGTCTTGGGCCACAGAAAAAATTTCTTGGCTGGAGCAAGTGGGTTCTGGCACAGTACGTGAACGGGATTGACGCGTAAAATCCGGGTTGCGCCAAACAAAGGTTATGGTGCGACCTGCCAAACCATCCTTACGTGCCCGACGGGCGACCCGCTCGGACAAGTCCAGTAACGTGGAGACCAGCAATTCAGGGTCTGAAGTGTCGATTTCGTAGGTTCGCTCATGGGAAATACTTTTCTCATCGACATCCATCGCCAACTCACGATCATCATGACCATGCGAAAGATTATGGAGATGGTTTCCAAAATTCTCGCCAAAATGTGCGATAAGGATGGACAAAGGTTGCGCCCGAACTTGAGCAATGGTGTACAATCCAACTCGATGAAGATCCTGGACGGTTTTTTTACCCACACCCCACAGTCTGTCTACGGACATGGGATCCAGAAAGGCTTGCGCTTCACCCGCATATACCACTTTAAGGCCATTGGGCTTATTAACATCGGAAGCGAGTTTGGCCAAAAATTTATTTTCGGCCACTCCAATGGAGGCGGTTAAACCTAGCCTATTTTGTATATCGGCTTTGAGTTTGGTACCACAGACCTCCGCTGCACCGAATAATTTTTCCGTTCCCGTCATATCGAGAAACGCTTCGTCCACGGATAACTGCTCGACAATCGGTGAATACTCAGAGAGATAATCCATCAGCCGTTTCGAATAGTCACCATATAAGGCATGGCGCCCAGAGAGGAAAATGCCATGCGGACACCGCTGACGCGCCTGGGCTACGGGCATGGCCGAATGGACGCCAAAGACACGCGCTTCATAGGAAGCCGCAGACACCACCCCCCTTACGGAATCGACACCCCCGACTATTACGGCCTTTCCACGCAATGTGGGATTTTCAAACTGTTCCACGGAAGCATAAAAGGCATCCATATCCACATGGAAAATCATCCGGTTTGGAAATGTTAGGATGGATCGTGAACCCATGGACCTGGCCTTAAAGTATGGTTTTTCTGGCAGCGATTGCGCCTCAGCCACCGCCGTAAAGATAACAAGCGGACCTCGGCTAGGCGGCGATTGCTTGTGGCACGGGAAATGTTAGATTTGCCAAATGAAGGTTTTTGCGATTTCCGACCCCCATC
>JAYUHW010000124.1:0-2677 GCA_043766615.1 Fibrobacteria bacterium
GTGCGCACAATCGCCTCGCGGTTGCGCTCAAGATTCAAAGCCCAGTGCCTGGCCGTGAGCATGTAGCTGTGACGGTCATCCCAAACCCCTAGCAGTCGAAAAGGTGTTTTTGACAGTTCCGTCATATACTCGTGCAGGCAAAGCGGTGAACAGTTACCTGGATAGATGTGCTTGGAAATGAAACTGTGGAACTTGTATTTCTCCCGGCAGGCACTGGCGTCCAGGTAGATTTTTCCTCCCGGCTTTAAAAGGCGCTGGTAGGTGGCGAGGGATTTACGATAATCGGGAAGATGTTCGGTAACACCTAGGTTTACAATGGCATCGAATTTCACGCCAGGGTTAAATTCATATAAATGGTTATTGATCACATCGCAGGGCAAATTTCCAGCCGCGATCATCCGTTGCAAAAACTGTTCGCTTTCCTTGGAGATGGTGAGCGATGTGACGCGAATGCCTTTTTTTCCTGCATGCTCATTGAACGCGCCCCAGCCACCGCCGATGTCGAGCACATGATCCCCGGCTTTGGCACCCACTGCATTGATGGCAAATTCGATTTTGCGGGTCATGGCATCTTCCAAGGGCTCATCATCATGGGCAAAAACGCCTTGGGAATAGCAGCGATGCCGCGTGTCGAGAAATCCCAAATAGAGATCCAGCGAGTTGTCATAATGAGTGGAGATATGTGAACGATCCATTTTGGTTTGGCCGAACACGAGCGGTTTGGCCAAGTTCCATATATAGCTGAGCGGATGTTTGTCCGTGGTCATATCCCGGAATCTATGCACCATGTCCATATCGCCGCTGATATTGATATGGCCCAGCACATAGGCTTCCACAAAGGCCAATCCATCCAGGGACGCCAATGCGGAAACCCCAACCTCATCCATTACCTTGAAAGTGATGGTGGGCTCACCTTGTCCAAATCTGAAAGGCTTTTCATCCCGCCATTGCAAATTGCAGGGCACGCCTTGGCCACTCGCGTAATATTCGCCGCAAATCTTGCGAAGGAAATTCACCAATCTTAGGAAACCGGGAACTGGCGGTATTGTTTGGAAAGATCCCGTTTGTGAATTAGAGCTTTCGTAAGCAATAGGAGCGGATTCAATTTTTTCCATTAAAGGCACCTTCCAGAAAGTGTGAACTGGGTAACCATTAAATTAAATTTCAAAATTAACGTTTCCAATAGAATCCGCGATTTTCGCTCATTTATCGTTTACCTTTTTCAAATAGGCATTTATTTACAGCATAATCACCAGAAATCTCGAACACAAGGCAGGATAACGCACATGGCTGATTTCAATATCGCAGTAGAAAAGACTTTGCTTCGTGAAGGTGGTGCCAAAATAACCGAAGATCCAAAGGACAAAGGAGGCTTGACAAAATTTGGAATCTCTCAGCGCAGTTATCCCAAAGTTGATATTCGTGCCTTGACTAAAGGCCAGGCTAAGGCCATTTATAAAGCCGACTATTGGGATAAAATTCGTGGCGATGACATCAAGTCACAAATGATAGCGGAAAATATTTTTGACACTGCGGTAAACATGGGCTCAAAAACTGCAGCGCGTTTGGTTCAGGAATCTTTGCAAATAGCTAAGCCGGACGGTATTATCGGACCCAAATCCTTGGAGGCAATCAATGGCCAATCGGAACGCGAGTTTCTTTCGGCTTTTACTTTGGGGAAAATCGGTCGTTACGTAGAAATTTGCGTCAAAGACAAAACCCAAGAACGTTTTTTACTCGGTTGGATACGTAGAAGCCTGGAAGCTTGAGGAGGGTGAGCCGGTATTTGCACCGGCGCCCATACCGATTAGTGGTGGTGGCCACCGGGACCATGCACATGGCCATGGCCTATCTCATCCGCGGTTGCTTCACGAACTGCGACAATTGTGACATCAAAATTAAGATCCACTCCAGCTAAAGGATGATTGCCATCCACTACCACTTTGTCGCCATCAATTTCTATCACAGTAATGATTCGGACGCCATCTTCCCCTTCCGCTTCCAGTTCCATGCCCTCTTTAAGGTCCGGAATATCGGCAAAGTCGGCCTTGGTTAGGTTTTGTAAAAGCTCCTCATCTCGCGCCCCATACGCTTCCACATGCGGTATATTGGCTTTCAATGCCTCTCCAACAGTTTTGCCTTCCAGAACTTTTTCCAATCCGGGAATCAGTTGGCCGGCGCCATGGATAAACTGCAGGGGTTTGCCCTTGGAGGAGCGGTCCAGGACCTCGCCCTTTCCATCGGTTAGGATATAGTCGATGGATACCACAGAATTCTTGGAGATTTTCATAAAAACACCTTGTTTGCAGGGTTGATTGTTTGCGCCGGATAGTATGGTACAAATTATTTCTAAGTGCGTCTTGGAGCCCCCATTTTCCCGACAAAAGCGCTGGAATTTGAGGGCGGAATTCCTTTTGTCGGTGTAGGTTTGGGTGGATTCTACTCCTATTTGAATCTCTCCAAAAGGACAGGCATGCATCAAATCGAATGGACGAAAAAATGTGGATGGGTTCTATGTGCATTCCTTACAGGTCTCTTGCCATCACACCTGATTGCTGGCCAATCGGCGGATTTGAGCGCAATATCCATTTTCCCTAAGGATAATTATTGGCATTGGGATATTTCCGGATTGCAAGTGCATCCCAATTCGGACAATTTTGTGGCATCGGTAGGCAAA
>JAYUHW010000125.1:0-1786 GCA_043766615.1 Fibrobacteria bacterium
GAGAATGTTGAGCGCAATCTTCGCGCCGTTGCCCACTTCGCCAAGCAAGTTTTCCACGGGTACATGGACATTATCCAGATTCACCGTGGTAGTGGAGGATCCTTTGATCCCCAGCTTGTGTTCTTCCGCGCCCGTTGACACGCCAGGAAAAGCGCGTTCCACCACAAAGGCAGAGAATTTTTCGCCATCCACTTTGGCAAAAACCACGAACAAATCAGCAAAGCCGCCATTGGTGATGAACATCTTGTTGCCGTTGAGCACATAGTGCTTTTGATCCGCGCTGAGCACGGCTTTGGTTTTGGCCGAGAGCGCATCGGATCCCGAACCCGGTTCGGTCAAGGCGTAAGCGCCAACCAGTTCGGCCGTTGCCAGTCTAGGCAAGTATTTGGCTTTCAAGGAAGGTGAAGCGTAGTAGACAATTGGCAGGGTACCGATGCCCATATGGGCGCCCATGGTAATGGCAAAGGACCCGAACTTGGACGTTTCTTCTGATACAATGGTGGAACTGATCTTATCCAGCTCCAGGCCGCCGTGTTCTTCGCTGATTTCAATGCCAAGCAGTCCCAATTCTCCTGCCTTAACCAGCAAGGAACGGGCAAGGGCGTAATCCTGTTTTTCAAATTGTTGCTTTACCGGAATGACCTCAGTAGCCATGAATTTTCGCACAGTGTCCTGAATCATGCGGTGTTCTTCGGTAAAATCCTCGGGAAGAAAAATGTCTTCCGGGGAAATCGAACCCAGTAGAAAACTTCCGCCTTTGATGGTATTGGACGAACTCATGCTATCTCCTTATTAATCCGATTCGATTCAAAAAACAAATTATCTAATTCAACTCTAATCACCCGATCCATAGGTTTCTATAAAAATTTGCTCATCAGTTTCGCAATGGTTTGCCCTTCTCGAGCATGTGTTTGATGCGTTCCTGCGTTTTGCGCATGCCACAGAGGCTGAGAAACGCTTCGCGTTCCAAATCCAGCAAGTAGTCTTCGCTTACTTTTTGAGGGCTGCTTAAATGTCCACCTGTCAAAATTCCCGCTAGCTTCAAGGAAACCACTTCATCGTGATCGGAGATGTATCCGCCCTCTTTCATTCCGCCTACCAAAAGCCTTACTGTCTCCATTCCAGGCAGGCCCATCACGGGAATATCCGTGCGGGGACGCGGTTGACGATAACCGGATTCCGCCAAGCCTATGGCGGCTTGTTTGGCATAATGGATTTGATGGTCGCCATTGAGCACAATGCGATCTGAAGACCGGATAAACCCTAGCGTTCTGGCTTCATCGGCACTGGTCGAGACCTTGGCCATGGCAATGGTCTGGAATATTTTTTTCAGAAACGGTAGGGCAATAGCATCATCGGGTGCGCCATCCATACCGCGCAGCAGCATTTCCTTGGTGCCGCCACCAGCCGGGATTAGCCCAACACCGACTTCAACCAATCCCATATAGGATTCGGCGCTGGCAACCAATTGGTCAGCATGCAAGCACACTTCACAGCCGCCTCCTAAGGCCATGCCAAATGGTGCGGCCACCACCGGTTTGGCGGAATAGCGGAAAAGCATATTCATCTTCTGGAATTGCCGAATGGTGAAATCGATTTCCTCCCATTCCTCCTCCATAATGGCCATCAAGATGAACATGATATTGGCACCGGCGGAAAAATGCGGACCCTGGTTGGCAATAACCATTCCACGGAAATTTTTATCCACCTCTTCTACGGCTTTGCGGGCCATGGTCAGAATATCACCGCCCACCGCATTCATCTTGGTATGGAATTCCAGGCAGGC
>JAYUHW010000126.1:0-5032 GCA_043766615.1 Fibrobacteria bacterium
GAGGTGTTGGTTATTCATTCGGAAGGCTGCACATGACAAGGGCCCCTGGGCATTCGCATCGGAAAAATGTTCCTGCAGTGCAAGGCTATTGGACGGGTATCCCAGAAAGGTATCCGGCTTCATTTATTAAAACCTTTCCAATTTCGCAGGGCTTCCGCTTGATCCGGACCTCGTTGTCCAACTTGGAGTAGATCCAGGTAGATCTGTATATCCGACACGAGCCGGAATCCACCCGATTTTCTCGTTTCGAAAAACACACCTTTATCCCTAGGAACAATCAGCCAGAAATTTCCACCTGCAAGTACTTTGCGGGCAAAATGAATTTCAGGAATTCGATCTTTACGGATATACGCCGATACCACTGGCGGTGTGGTATACGGAAATCGCAAATACCCGGCGAACCATTGAGTGAAAGCCAGGTTCTCTTCGCCCAGCCCATCCTGCACGATTTTTGCGATTTCGGCAGGATCATTGGTGAGTAAGGAATACTGCTGGACATTAACGCGCTTATTCCAATTGTCGGCGGAACGCCAAGCATCCAGGAGTCTTTCACCATTTTTAACAGTATAGAGCTCCTGCCTCTTTGATTTTGGATCAGGTTCTTTTTTCACATAGTCGTTTCGTAAAAGTGCTTTCAATATTCGGGAAACGAGGCCGGGCGACGTTTGCGTTTGTTTTACCAATTCTCTCTGATGCCAGGTTTTTACCCGATGACTAAGCAAGGTCCGAATGATTCGTGATGTTTTCAAGGAAAACAAATCCACGTCTTGAGCCGGGCCACGGTACTGCCCATCACGAGGCTCCCGATCCAAGAGCAAATGCGGAGTCTTTATGAACAAGCGCCCGTTCAAATCGGCGTGATTGATTCCCTTTTTGCGTAAGTCCTTGGCTAATTCAACGGGAATATGCGGTGACAGGAGCAAAATAGGTTTGTGGTTGGCATATGTGGAACTATTCAAAACTTTTCGGGAGGGATACAAATCCACGAGCATGGACAAATGAGCCTTTCCACTTTGGGCCTCCACACGCAATTCAGGCCTATTTCCTGTGGGTGCAGATACCCGGATGGCAAGGCCCTCAAACTCCGGATTTTTGAATAATCCGGCGAAGGTCAGAAGCAACTGTTGAGGATCATTAATCGATTTCATTTTACTCAATTATATATATTTACTGTACAGTAAATCGATTGCTAATAGGCTACCAAATCATTATTTGATGTAGATATAGCCATATTTTAGCATTTAAGGCAAAAAGAGGGGTGAAAGGAGTTGTCAAAGCAAGAGGGTTTTGAGTAGAGCAGAGGACAGCTTTGGATCGCCATCCCCTAATCCCTTTTTGCTCCGTCAGCCAACGGCAACTTTTCCATTTCACGGACCAAATCAAAGATCGCCCTCTCTTGCGACTGTAGCTTATTAGAATGGCCTGATTTTCCCCATACCTTCCATGGCGTAGTGCTCCCAGGAAACAACACCGTGGCACTTATGGAAGTGAAATACATTCCTTCGAGCGAATCTTGAACAATCGACTGAAGGTGGAATTCGTATTCGGGAATCCCTGCATGGGCAGGCACGATTCTATAATAGGGACTATGCAACGCCGCAATTTCTTTTTGAATACGCGAGGACAAATTCCCAGAAATCGGGAGACCATCGGCTTTAAAAACCAGGGACATTTCGGTCGGCTGCAACTTCACTTCCACATCCATATGCAAAGTATATTCACCTGCCAGCCAGTCAAGCGTCCATATAGCTGGTTCCAGCTTACATTCCAAAAGCGGTTTGGAAAGATTCAATTGGCCCGATGTGTTAGTTTCCATCTGACACACGGGTTTCTTATTGTGGTACCGTTCCACTGCGTATAAAGAAATGGGCCCTTTCCATTTCTCCTTTGTACGCGTATCGACCAGATATACTTGTGCAGAATAGTGATTTTTCAACTTGGGAATGCAATCGACTCGGAATATCCAAGGAGCACCTTCAGCAACCAATTCGGTGTAGTTGATAATCCGTTGTATTTTTCCAGAAATTTCCGCGTACTTTGCGGAAATGGCCGAGGCGTATCCAGCCTGAATGGCATGGTTTTCTTCGAACGCTAAATAGGCATGCTGGATTCTGGAATAGCGGTTAACAATACTCTGAATAAGCCTCGCTTCCAAATCCGAATCCAGCGAGACGTCCTCAGTACTCAACCAAGTCGCAAACGCTTTTTCTTTTTCTTCCTCGGCTTTTAAAAATGTGGTTTTATCCAATGTATACAGAGCCCAGAACTCGTTTTCGGTTTCGTAAACATCGGCCAATTGGTATCCGGACAACTTATTTTGACTGGCAGTCGTGATCTGCTGGTGATACGATTCTTCCCAAACCTCTGATATTTCACTTTGCTTCGAACTGTTTTCTGCTTTCACTTGGATGGAAATTTCTCGGCTGATTTGTGCCAGGGCGGCGGACAGGGCCATTTCCCGATACTCGCCGCCATGACTGTGCTTATCCACATGGCCGATACCGATATACTGATCTGGGTCGTGCGGAAACCGACTTACCCATGAAGGGGGACGTTCCGTCGCCCCGGGAACCGTGACCCATAAAAGTGCGGCCATCAAGTAGACCCATCCCAAGGTGGGACATGCGTACTGCCGACAGCCTGCACGCACTTACATACCCTGAGTGGTTTGTGCCGATACTGGAGGAGCAGCTTCCTGCCTTTTCCATTCCTGAAAGGCCGCCACTTCGTCATTCAATTCCTTATAGGCTTTACTGGCGCGCCACCGGTCGCGATTGGCCTTGTCTGCCTCTAATTCACCCGCCATCGCTTTCATATAGAGGTCGCTGTCCAAAACCATTAATCCATAAACACGGTATGTCCCTTCGCTATTCTGTTCGAAACGGGTTTCCTGCAATGTGGAACCCCGCAGCATTTGATCGGAAATAGTTTTTGCAGCTTGGCTGAAATGATCGGAAAATTCGCGGCCCACTTCTTCCTGGAATTTTTTTTGCAGCGATGATGTTTTGGATTCCAAGGCGCGCGAAAGTTTGGCGCGCGTTTCTAATTCTGTTTTGTCAATGCCGGCTTGGAGATTCCTGGATTCACCGATAGCGACTTCCGCCAAGAGGCCTTTCTCCCCTAACTTTTTCTTCTTGGTTTGGAGTTCGCCAAAAATGTCGTTTTTGACGGGTTGAAATTTTGGTTTATGTGAGCAATTGAGCAGAGGCAAGGCGGCCAACAGGCCTATGACAAGGGTTAGGGTGTTGGATTTGGTTTTCATTTTTTTAGGAAATCGATTCATACTATTCTCCATGGTTGTGAATGTGGTAGGTAAATTCAAAGTCATTGAAATTGAACCAGCTTTCATGCGCCTGCATCTTGTATTGCAAGCCTGGACTATCGCCCTTTTGTATTTCAAATGAATAGGCTTTAGGCTGTTCTTCCAGTTCGCGAACCCAACGGCCCCGTTTGTCCACGGCTCCATGCACGAGGGAAAGTGTGTGTTTGCCCACCGGAATATTTCCCTGATACAGCACATAGTAGCGGTTTAAGGCATCGATTACTCCACTAACGCCCAATAAGGAATTATCGAGATAGATACGCACCTTCTGATGCGGAATACTGGATTCGGACAAAAGGGAAACCATCATTTTGTATTCGATTTGCAAGGGACAACTGTCTACCATAGGTTTAACAGCCACAGGAGAAATGGGAAGCACTGAATTTTTGCCTCCTTCTTTACCGAGTGTGAGCGCATTCAGTTTAAGGCGAAGCTGCTTTCCAATTTCAGGAATGATGTCTTGGATATTTTGTTTGGGGCAAGAGGCGCTGGCGGCTACATTGATCTTACCAGTTTGTACATCGATGGCGCGTACATCCAAACGGTATTGTTCCCCGACCCGATTGAAAGCACCAAAAAGTATGCCATCCACTCCCAACCATTTTCCCAATTCGAGATTGCGCTCCTGAGTCAGTCCGGATGTTTCCAGCTTCAGCGCTTTCATGGCGGTTTGCACTTTAGTGCGTTCCACCAATTTCACGTCCCCCGATTCCATCAATTCAGTAATAAGCATATCCGGCATTCCATCTACAAAGGCAGTAAACTCGCCCGTATTGTTTACGATGTCCATCACGGCCAATAGGGTCTCCGGTTTCAGAGGTGTTACTGTCGCACCCAGAGCGGTGTGGGCCAATCGAGAAAGAAGCAGTAAGACCAATGTTGTAGTGCGCATGGCATTTCCTTTAGCTAAAGTCCTTTAGCAACTATTTTTTGAAATAATTTTGAAGACGGTCAAAGACAGTTGCCATTGGAATCACTCCAACGAAGTTGGCATGCAATTTCATTTCATCTTCATGCGTATCGATGTTGTAGAAATGGCGGATACCGGAATCCATGCACAGCCAGTTTCGGATGTAATAACGGATGCCCAGATTGTTTTCCATGGCCAAGTCATCCTGAATACTCCTGCCGCCCAGTTTACTGACATCAGTGGGGTGCAATACTTTAAATTCATACATGAACAGGGTTTTCGGATGCGACTGCCATGACAATCCGAGCCTAGGATTTATTTTAGTGGTTTCAAAACCTTTACCCATATCGACAACACCGTCAATGGCAGTGACATGATCCCGGATAATCTGAGCGCCGGGATGCAGGCTTAGCATGTTATCACCAATATGGAAGGATTTTGAAAAAACCACCTCATACAAATCTTCATTCATTGTATACACAGGAAAATCAAGTGGGCGGAAGGAATTACGAAGGTTTTTACTGGCGGAAATGGAAGCAGCTGGAAGAAATTTGGATTCTTTCAGGAGAGACAATTTGAAATATCCCATGAGAATTTTATCGGAAATATTCTGAACCGTATAATGTTCCCCAAGCTCATATCCCAGCTCCATAATGCCTCCTAGGCCGAGCGATAACGAGGTTTTAAACTGTTGTGCGCTGAAATTGGCCAAAGTGGAATGGATATTCCCTTGTCCGCCAAAGCGCAGTTCATAGGATTGCAGGGAATAGGCGGTTGGCAGAGTAAATAAACGAGGAAGC
>JAYUHW010000127.1:0-2148 GCA_043766615.1 Fibrobacteria bacterium
TTCATCGCCCGCACGGAATTCCTCCGTGACCCGGCCCTCATGAACGACACCATCCCGCTTGCAATAGAACTCAAGAATGGGATTGCCCTTACTGCGCACGCCTTCCAGCGCTGGTTCCGAACCCGCACTGCTTGGCAAGCCCTCGCCAACAACGCCTGACGCAAGCACCCCAGGCCCACTGGGCGATACACCCCGAGACTGCTCAAGTCGTTTTTCGAGTACCGGCAAGATCATCAAACATGCCAGCACCCCCACACCTGTCGGCAACCAGCCGGGCACTCTTCTCTTATGTGCTTCCAATTGGCCAGGTAAATTTTTTGCCGCAAACTCGCGAAAGGGCTGGGTGATGAGATAATTCCGGCGTTCGTTTTCCAACAATGTCATTTGGCCACTGCATTTCGCGCAGGCCTCCAGATGCAGTCGTAGTGCCTGCTTTTCCTCGCCTAGCACTTCTCCAAGAAAATGGCGCTCTACACGCACTCGATTGCAATCGTCAATAGACATGTTCTCCCTCCAATTTTTCCAGCTTCCATTGCTGGGCCTGGCGGCGAAACCGGGTTAAGTACTTGCGGATGGTGGAAGGAGCCATTCCCGTCAAAGTGGAAATTTCTTCCTGCGTATAGCCATCCCAATAGGTGTACATGATGATTTCCCGCACGGTCTTGTTCCAAGGAAACATCAGTTTTTTCAAGATGTCCCGCAGGATGATGACTTTTTCCAACGAATCGTCGGCATGCAAAGGACTGTCCTCCCAGCCCTCTTCATTGTCGGGCCCTTGGAATTTTTTGCGCCGCCACAGAGAAATACAATGATTAGTGGTGGTTCTATGAATCCAGAACAAGGCGGACTCCCGGTTTTCCACAGATTCCCAATGCTCCAATAGTTTTAGAAAGACCTCGCTGGTCGCATCCTGGGCCTCCTCCTTGGAATGCAAAAAACGCAGGCAACGGCGATAAATGACAGGTGCGTATTTTTCATACAAAACCTGTTGCCTGGACCTATCTGATTCGTCGCCCATGCCCTGCATTTTCCGCCTTGCACCTGGAAGACCTATTCAGGTTCCAAATCCTTCAGCTTCTGAGAGTATAACGCATCGGATGGCCCGATCCGCTATGCCAGCAAAATCTATTTTAAAAAAGGGCGGGAAGTCTAGGGTTGTGGCGTCAGCCGGGCAACTTTGAACAATATTATCGAACTATCGGGGACGCGTTTCATCTCACCAGGGGCTTTTCTGAAAAACCCTTTTTCGAAGGTAAGCAATATGCGCTAAGGGGGCTGCAGTCCAGATTTAGGCTCAATCAAGGCTCGGGGCATGGCATAGCCCGAGTTCAGCAGATTGAATGAAGGTTGGAAATTGCCGGAATTGTACATCAACAAATGAAAGAATGCGGAAGTCGATACACCAATTATTGGTATTACCACCCGATCGGCATGGTCACGCCCGATAAAAGGCCCTGCCAATACCATGAATCCAGACAAAAGATCAAGCGCATATCCAAGGCCGATTGCCAAGCCGGTATGGGATATAAAAGGATTCTTGCGTGCTCCATACTGCGTGCCCCAGCCCATGCTCACTAAATTCCTCCAACGATAACCTGTTAGTGATTTCCTTTCAGGCTCGACGAAATAATGTGAATTCGGAAAGCTTTGAGGTAACATTTCCTGATTATAGGCCGACAAAAACCATAATGCCAACGGATAGCCGGGGTTTTCATTGGCGGAACCGAAAATTTGAATCTGCCCTACGATTTGATCCTGGGGAATGCGGATGGAATCGGACATGAGCAAAGGCGCGACTGCTTGAGTATGACTTTTTAGCCAAGCCCGAGCGACTACGTCAAAACACAGTCTAGCCTGCCACTTAACAGCATCGCGATATTCAAAGCAAGGGCGATCGCTATCCCCAGCCAATTCGCGAAAAGCCAAATTGAGTGCCACCTTCCGGAACAGATCCGGACGAATCGATGAAGAATCTAGAATGTACTGATGGGCTTCCCCGGGTACATCCATCAAGCTCACCGTATTCGCTGCCATCCCGCCTATGATTCCGCCCAGGATACCAGGGGGAATCTGGGCTCTAGTTGCAGCCACCGCAATTAAGCCTATCCATACACCCTTTTTTCCCATCCCGTTTACGTGTTGCAGCAT
>JAYUHW010000128.1:0-3011 GCA_043766615.1 Fibrobacteria bacterium
AAAATGTTCCATCAATTTTTAAAACTCTATGAAACCTGCCAAAATAGGCGCATTCACAGATTGGGGAATCGCAAGCAAACGACTGGAAAGAATTCCGACAGTGTACAAAGGTGCCGGATGTAACATTCGAGAGAACTTTTATCTCGCGAAGGGGCTGCTAGCCCCCGAAGGAGCTATCAGCTAGCGAGTTCCGTCTGCGAACGATTCTTCGCATACAGCATCGACGCATGCCCCTGCAAAAACTCATCCACATGCCGCGCACATTCCCGGCCCTCGGATATCGCCCACACAACCAAAGACTGACCGCGACGCATATCACCGGCTACATAAACGCCTTCAACGGAAGTTTCGTATCGGCCATCGGCCTTAACATTGCCGCGCTCATCCTTTTCAACTCCAAGCTGCTCCAGCAACCCAAGCGGCTCTGGATAGAGAAAACCCATCGCGAGGAAAACCAACTCCGCCTTCATAAAAAATTCCGAGCCCGGAATCTCTACAGGCCTGCCGCCCGTCCATTCTAGGCGCACACAATTGATGCCTTTGAGGTTTCCATTTTCATCTTTGACGAATTCCTTGGATTGCACGGACCAGTCTCTTTCACAACCTTCTGCTTGCGACGAAGACGTGCTGAGCATTCGGGGACCCGGATGATTGGGCCATGCCGTCTCTACCGTGCGGGCAGGCGGAGGTTTTGGCAACAGTTCAATTTGCGTAACCGAGGCGGCGCCTTGCCGTATCGACGTGCCGACGCAATCCGATCCCGTATCACCGCCTCCGATTACAACTACGTGTTTGCCGGTTGCCATGATGGCTTCCGCTTCCAGAATCGTATCGCCAGCCACGCGCTTATTGCTTTGCGTCAAAAAGGGAATTGCAAAATGCACGCCCTTGGCATCACGGCCTAGGATGGGAAGATCGCGGGCTGCGGTAGAACCGCCGGCCAAAACAATAGCATCGAATTTTTGTTTGAGATCGGAGACGGGAATGCTCACGCCGATATTGGCATTGGTCACAAACTTGACGCCTTCCTTCTCCATGATTTCGACGCGGCGCGCAACATGCTTTTTGTCCAATTTGAAATCTGGAATGCCATACCGCAGCAGTCCACCAATGCGGTCCGCGCGTTCATAAACGGTAACATGATGGCCGGCTTTGTTCAATTGGTCCGCAGCTGCGAGACCGGCTGGCCCGGAACCCACTACGGCTACACTTTTTTCAGTGCGAAATGCTGGCGGCTGCGGATCCATCCAGCCTTGAGCATAGGCAAAATCGATGATGGATACTTCGATATTCTTGATCGTCACCGGCGGCTTATTGATGCCGAGCACGCAGGCGGATTCGCAAGGCGCGGGGCAAATGCGTCCTGTAAATTCCGGAAAGTTATTGGTGCTAAGCAAGGTTTTCAGCGCAGCTTGCCATTTGCCGTTGTAGACCTGATCATTGAAATCGGGAATGATATTCCCTAGAGGACAACCCGTATGGCAGAACGGCACGCCGCAATCCATACAACGCGCCCCTTGGGACTCCAATTCTTCTTTGGCAAGCGGCACGGCAAATTCCTGATAATTTTTGACGCGGGATTCCACCGGCAAATAGGTTGGTGTCTTGCGATCGATTTCTTTGAACCCGGTAACCTTACCCATTTTAATTCTTCCCTTTCGCGGCATTTTCCAGAGCCAAGTCTGCCAAGGCCCGCTTATAATCGCGGGGCATGACTTTGATGAACTTGGACACGTTCCCCTTCCAATCCGCCAAAATATCTTTGGCGGTTTTGCTGCCGGTATATTCCAGATGTTTTTCAAGCATACCCTGAAGCTCCATGGACTCTTCCGCCACGGTGACTTCTTCGAGCTCGACCATTTCCTTATTCACTCGCCCCGCGCTCTTTCCGTAGGGATCCCAGAGATATGCAATGCCGCCGCTCATCCCGGCCGCAAAGTTTTTTCCGATTTCGCCAAGGACGATGCAACGCCCGCCGGTCATATATTCCACACCGTGATCGCCGCAGCTTTCCACTACCACCCGGGCCCCAGAGTTTCTTACACAGAATCTTTCCCCCGCCATGCCCAACACGTACGCCTCGCCGGCCGTGGCTCCATAGAAAGAAACATTACCGATGATGACATTATCTCGAGGCACAAACGTGGACTTGCGCGGTGGGTACAGGATCAGTTTTCCACCCGACAGTCCTTTGCCGAAATAATCGTTGGCTTCGCCTTCCAGCTCCAATGTCAGGCCACGGGCAGCAAATGCCCCAAAGCTCTGACCTGCGGATCCGGTAAACTTGAACTTTATCGTGTCTTCCAAAAGTCCGTCTTCACCATATTTTCTAGAAATATTCGAGGATAGAATGGTGCCTACGGTGCGGTTGACATTGCGAATCGCGAACTCGGCCCGTACCGGTTTGGCCTCTTCCAGCGCGGGTTTGGCAGCTTCCATGAGCTTCCAATCCAAGGCTTTTTCCAGACCATGGTCCTGGCGCTCACAGCAAAATGTTCCAATACCTTTATGGGTCTCGGACATGTTGTACAGCAATTTGTTGAGGTCGAGCTGTTTGGCTTTCCAATGCTTGACTTCTCGGCGCGGCGCCAATTTATCCACGCGACCCACCATCTCGTTGATGGTTCGGAATCCCAACATGGCCATGTGTTCCCGTAAATCCTGGGCTAGGAATCGGAAGTAATTGACCACGTGATCGGCTTCCCCATTAAATAACTTCCGCAGATCCGGATCTTGGGTGGCAACGCCTACCGGGCAAGTATTCAGATGGCACTTGCGCATCATGATGCAGCCCAAAACCACCAAACCAGCAGTTGCCACGCCCCATTCTTCAGCGCCGAGCAGCGTTGCAATGGCAATGTCTCGGCCCGTACGCAGTTGGCCATCGGTTTGCAGAACCACGCGAGCGCGCAATCCGTTTTTGATGAGCACCTGATGGGCCTCGGACAAACCCAGCTCCCAAGGCAGACCCGCGTGCTTGATGGACGTGAGCGGCGACGCGCCTGTTCCAC